>NZ_JBFRLX010000035.1:0-116862 GCF_041470165.1 Vibrio sp. 10N.286.46.A8 | reverse complement strand
TATCTTTGGCGCGTTTCATGCATTGTGTTAGGCAATATTGCGGTGATGATTACTGCACCTTGAATTTGGCTATTGGTAGCAATTCAATATAAGCCACACTTGGCTTGTAATCTGAAATGAGGAATGAGTTTGTTAAATATCACAGATAAAAGCGTAGAAGATGCGATTCCAGCTTATCTTCGTTTAGGTTTTAGACCTTTCTTCTTTCTTGGCAGTCTCTATGCCGTGATTGCTATCGTCGCTTGGGTTGTCATGTTCCAAAATGGTCAGCCTGAAGTGTTAAAAGTACCCGCGCTTTGGTGGCACGTACATGAAATGCTGTTTGGTTTTTCTATGGCGATTGTGGTTGGTTTTGTTCTGACTGCCGTGCAAACGTGGACGGCAGTCAACGGAACCAAACATTATCGATTAGCAGCGCTCGTTGGTTTGTGGCTAGCACCTCGTATTCTATTTTGGACACCGGCGCCATTGTGGTTAATCTCATCGGTTGAAGCGTTGTTCTTGATCTTTGCCGCTTACGAGATTGGTTTCCGTGTCGTGAAATCGAAAGGCTGGAAGAACTTGTTTTTTGTGCCGCTGTTTATATTGGCTATCGTCGCCAACTTTGCTAGTTACGCGACGATTAAAGGCATGCCTCCATTCCCATCGTCTGCAGTATGGCACGCAATGTTATGGTGGTTTACCTTGCTATTATCCGTAATGGGTGGACGAGTTATCCCGTTCTTCACGGCCCGTCGTTTTGACTTTGAAAAAGCTCAACCACTGGTTTGGTTGGAATGGCTAGCGAACCTGCCTTTGGTTGGATTGTTTGTGCTGAGTTTCTTCCCGTTGACCTTTGCTCAAGTGGGTAATGAGTTGATGGTGTTTGCAGGTGTGACTCAGTTGGTTCGCTTTGTTCGTTGGAAGCCTTGGACAACGTTGTCTGAGCCTTTGGTGTGGTCACTGCATGCGGCTTATT
The DNA here is from genome assembly GCF_041470165.1 of Vibrio sp. 10N.286.46.A8. Classification (NCBI taxonomy): domain Bacteria; kingdom Pseudomonadati; phylum Pseudomonadota; class Gammaproteobacteria; order Vibrionales; family Vibrionaceae; genus Vibrio; species Vibrio sp. 10N.286.46.A8. The sequence goes on along the minus strand of NZ_JBFRLX010000035.1, from coordinate 115,904 downwards.
TGTGTATTCCTTTGAGCTTGTTGCTAAGAGGCTTGTTAGATAATCCATTTGCAAGCCATAACATGCTACACCTGTTTGCGATTGGCGGTTTGAGTGGGCTCATTCTTGCGATGATCACACGTGTCACCATGGGACACACTGGCCGTGCTATCTATAAAGGGCCAAGTATGGCGCTGGCGTTCTCGGCTATCTTTATCGCGGCATTAGTTCGTAGCTTAGGTGTCACTTTCTTCCCTGCTTACTTATTTGAGATGGTCAACATCAGCGCGGGTTTATGGACGTTGGCGTTTGGTCTGTTTATCTGGAAGTTTGGCATGATGCTGTTAACACCAAGAGTGGATGGTCATCCGGGGTAAGCGTATTGATTTTCTAACACATTTTTAAAGGGAAGCACTGAGCTTCCCTTTTTGATCGCAGCTAGTTATCGCTTTAGTTTGTCTCTGTTTGAGCACAGTTCATTTCATTGTTGTCGATAAAATTGCACAGAAGTTGATGGTGAATCGGAGAGTTACGAACCCATTGAAATCCGGCACACACGATTTACAGCACTGGAGTGTGATCCGCTGCAAATATTTGCAGCAATATTCATTGATTTGTGCTCTAATACCGCGCTTACCAAGGGATGGTGTTAAAAGATGCTCACTTAGATGGAGTTATCAAAGTTGACCGATCCCTTAATGATCTCCCTTAGGAAAAAATAGAACATGTCTAAGAACAAAAAATTTGATATCCGCCTTACAGAAAAACGCAACGGTTGGTGTGCAGAGATTACTCGTCAAGTAACGTCTCGCAGCACAACAGTATCTAAGCGTGAGTCTGGTTTTGAAACTGAAGCTCTAGCACAAGAGTGGGCAGAGAAAGAGCTAGCATCTTTCATCGCAAACCAAGCTGAACGTAACGAGCGTAAATCAGAGCAGCGTAAAGAGCGTGACGAACTACGTCATACTAAAGAGCTTAAAGCTGAGCAAGCACGTGAAGCACGCGCAAAAGCTCGTGAAGAAGAGCAAGAAGACGCTGAGTAATTTAGCGCTTAATTAATTTACAGGTTCCTTAATTTTAAGATAAGGGACAAGTAAAAAAAGCCCCAATATAACTTTTTTCTTTCTAGTCAAAAGTGTATTGGGGCTTTTTAGTTTGTGGAGTTTATTTTCGAAAATGTAGCCACTTCTTGTTAGTGACTACATGTCATTGATTAGTTGTTAAGCGCCGTTAGCCAATCATCTTCCGCTACTTCTTCAATATAGCTCTCAACTGATTGTCCCACTTCATCGTCATCTTGTTTGAAGTAAGCAATGTGGAATACTGCGTCACCTTCGTTTACTAACGGTAGAGTTTGTTGGCCAATTACGATACCGCCTTTGGTTGTGATCACTTGGCCTTCTTGGTGACCTAATGGAGAGCTTATGTAAGCAAGGGTTTGTCCTGCTTCAACTTGTTCGCCAAGTCTCACCATGTTACGCAAAATACCGTCTGACTCAGCGCGGATCCAGCTGGTGGATTTGCTCAACACTGGCTCTGGCAACTTTTTACGGTTTGGGCGCAGCATGCCGATTTCTTTCATCACTTGATGTACGCCAAGGTAACCCGCACGAATCGCTAGGTGATCAAAACGCAACGCTTCACCACCTTCGTAAGTTAATACAGGGATCCCCAATTTTTCCGCTTCGCTACGAAGTGATCCGTCACGCAGTGGTGAGTCAATGATCACTGGTGTTGCGAACGCTTTTGCGATGCGCAATGTTTCTGGGTTCGACAGGTTTGCACGGATCTGGGGCAAGTTAGTACGGTGAATCGCACCTGTGTGTAGATCCAAAATAAAATCACAGTGCTTCGCCACATTCTCAAAGAAAGTGTAAGCGATGCGTGATGTTAGCGATCCTTTCTCACTGCCAGGGAAGCAACGGTTTAGGTCACGACGGTCTGGTAGGTAACGAGATTTATGGATAAAGCCAAACACGTTAACGATAGGCACAACAATCAAGGTACCTTTCAGTTTCTTTGGATCAATCGCATTGGTCAGTTGTCGTGCAATCTCAACACCGTTTAGCTCATCGCCGTGGATAGCCGCATTTACCATCAGTGTTGGGCCTGCTTGGCGACCGTGAATAATTTCAATCGGGATCGAAAGTGGAGAGTGCGTGTAAAGCTGAGCCGCTTGCAGTTCAATCTCCATTCGCTGTCCTGGCTGAACAGTATAACCAAGTAATTCGAATGGTTGATTAGGTTTTAGTCTTGCCATTTAGGTTGTTCTCAACATGGTGATAATTCGTTAACACGGAATGTACCAATCGTTGATTTTTAGTACGAATCAATCGGTTTACGGTGACGACAAAATTTTTCTATGGAGTTATCTATAAATAAGTTTCCAGTTTTAATTTGACTCATTATAGGGTGTTTCAAATTGTGGTTTTTCTGACAGTACACTGATATTTGTCATTTGGTTGGTTGCTATTATCCACCGCCATTTTTTGGCGGCCAAATTCAAATATCGAGATGAAAATGAAAAAAACAATTTCAAAAGTTGTAGCACTAGCGGTGGTATCTGTTGCTTTATCTGGCTGTGTTGGTAGCAATGCAGTAACGGGTTACCTAATGAAGTTCAACCTTAAAGCCGTTGATAACCGTTACGCTCGTGGTGGTTTGAACATATTGCTTGCACCGGCTTACGGTCTAACAGTTGCAGCTGATTACTTGGTATTCAACTCACTAGAGTTCTGGACGGGCAGCAACCCACTAACAGGTGCACCGCATATATTTGATACTAAGATTGATACTTACCTTGATATCAACAATCAGCTTGATAAGTCACTGACTGAAGCACCAGTGGGTCCGATTACGAGTGCTGATATGATTGAGAAAGGTCAAATGCAGCAGATCGACGAAAACACGATCCAAATGGACATCACTTACCAGTCTGGTGAGCGTGCGACATTGATTGGAGTTCGTGATGGTGAGATGGTGACATATTTCATCGACGGCGAAGTAGTAGCACAAACTTCAATTGATGAGTTAGAAAGCTACGCGGCTTCACGCGCTTAATTGTTTATTTAGTCACAAGTACATAGCTACAAAGATTGGATACAAAAACAGGTACTCATTGAGTACCTGTTTTATTTTGTGTCTATAAACGGTGTTTACTGAAAAGTGCTATTTAGTGAAGAGCCCTATTTATTGGAAACACCATTTATTGAACATACATAGTTTATCGAATTATGCTTTTTCTGGGATAGCTGCAAGCAGTGCAACCATTTGATTCCAGAATAGCTCAACCGTATCGATCTTCACTTTCTCATCAGGAGAGTGAGGGAACTTGATGGTTGGGCCGAAAGAAACCATATCCATGTTCGGGTAAGGTTCTTTGAATAGACCACACTCAAGACCAGCGTGGATAACCATGATGTTTGGTTTGTGACCGTAGATACCTTCGTACATGTCGCGGAAGATGTGCATGATTTCTGAATCTGCATCTGGCTTCCAACCTGGGTAAGCACCAGAGAATGCGATGTTAGCGCCTGCTAGTTCAGCAACAGAGTGAAGCATGCTTTCTACTTGGCTACGACCTGAATCGATAAGAGAACGGATCAGGCAAAGCACTGTGATTGAGTTCTCTTCTGTTGTGATAACACCTACGTTTAGAGACGTTTCAACAACACCTTCAATCTCGTCACTCATACGAATCACGCCGTTTGGACATGCGTTAAGTGCCGCGATAAAGCGAGCTTGGTCTGCTGACGCAAGTGCGCCCATTTCTACAGAAGCTTCTTCGTTGAAAGTCACGATGCTGTCTTCTACTTTACCTAGCTCTGTTGAAAGCAGCTCTGTGTAGTAGTTGTATAGCGAAGCCAGTTTCTCTTGGTTTTCAGCAGGAACAGCAACCGTTACGAAACCTTCACGAGGAATAGCGTTACGAAGGCTACCACCTTTGAATTCGACGATGCGAAGGTCTAGCTCTTTTGCGTGACCCGCTAGGAAACGAGCAAGCAGTTTGTTTGCGTTTGCACGACCTGTGTGGATGTCGCAACCAGAGTGACCGCCTTTTAGGCCTTTTAGCGTTAGCTTACGTGTTACGAAGTCAGCTGGAATCGCGTTACGTGCAATTTCAAATGTCATTGCGCCGTCGATACCGCCAGCACAACCCATGTACACTTCGCCTTCTTGCTCTGAATCGGTGTTAAGAAGGATATCGCCTTCTAACCAACCCGCTTCAAGACCGAAAGCACCAGTCATGCCTGCTTCTTCATCTACGGTAAGTAGAACTTCGATAGGGCCGTGTTGGATTTCGTTCGAAGCCAGAACCGCTAGGCAAGAAGCCATGCCCATGCCGTTATCAGCGCCAAGCGTTGTGCCTTTCGCTGTAACCCACTCACCATCAATGTATGGTTGGATTGGATCTTTAGCGAAGTCATGAACTGTGTCTTCGTTCTTTTGTGGAACCATATCGATGTGAGCTTGCAGCACGACACCTTTTTTGTTTTCCATACCCGCCGTTGCAGGCTTTTTGATGAATACGTTACCCGTTGGGTCACGACGTACATCTAGGCCTTGCTCTGTTGCCCAAGCAATAATGTATTGAGCAAGTTCTTCTTCATGTTTCGAAGGGTGCGGGATTGAACAAATTTTATCGAAAAACTGCCAAATAGGGGCAGGGGACAATTTACTGATCTCAGAATGGAATTCAGACACGGATGACTCCTTTTTTATTTGATAACCATATATTTAGGTTTTGTAATGGCAAAAAACTAGAACAAAAATCTAAAATATGGGTCTGTTTTGATGGCAACAGCATACCACTTGAGCGTTTTGACGAGTAGCGGTTCTAAACCTCAAATAGCTCAAATTTTGAAAGCGATCTTGTCTATCTGATCATAAATAAGCGCGTTGATGCTTATAAATGGTACAAGCAAACGTTTGTTTAACTCTATTTTGTAATTTAATTACAAAATAGAGTTTGTAAAATAACCGTAAATAGCCAAAAGTGTGACGCATAGCAAAAAATACTTGTAATCTTTTTTCTTTAGGGTATATTAATAACCAACTTCTGAAGTGAAGAGTAAATGCTCAAAGGATGAGTCCGTTTTATCGCCTCCAAGGAACCGAGAAATCAAATTCGTTTTTTATTGATTTATTAAGGTGATAGTTATGAAAGGTTTACCATCTGCAATGTTCTGGATTAACAGCTCTGTTTACACTAGCAACTTTGCATACCCTACAAGCTTTGGTTACTAATACCACAAGCATGTAACTCGAACAGTTTTGTTCACCCCTATATATTGGAATTATTTTACAGCCCTTTTGGTTGACAGATTCTACCGCCACTCAGTTTTGAGTGGCGTTTTTTTTGCCTGCTACTTTTCCAAACCGCTTTCGCTTATCACTTTTCCTGCTGTTCTGCGTGGTTGTTTTTTAAACGCCGAAATATCAATTTGCGCCTTATTACTGATCCTGTTGAAAAATACATAACTATTGTGGGTTTGAATTCGGAATTTATTAGCTAGATTCTCAATGAAAATAGCCGATGGTAGAAAAAGCAACCAACTAATCATATTGATAATTTTGATTTTAATTGCTTGTTTTTAATAATTATTTTCCATTTATGCTTTTATTTTTAATCGCTCTGTTTCATAAGGCATTCTGATAAAGATCGATTAGAGCCTTAATTCTATCTGGAATTTGTTATTTGATAACTTTATAATCCACAGCCAATCGATTACGCAACCGTTTACTTTTTACCCTTATAGGATTCGATAATGTTCGAAAAGCTATTCAAACTCAGTGAAAATGGCACCAATGTGCGCACTGAAATCATCGCAGGTCTAACAACCTTCCTAACAATGGCTTACATCATTTTTGTAAACCCAATGATTCTAGCTGATGCTGGTATGGACCATGGCGCTGTATTTGTAGCAACCTGTTTAGCAGCTGCTATTGGCTGTTTCATCATGGGCTTTGTTGCTAACTACCCAATTGCTCAAGCTCCAGGCATGGGTTTGAATGCATTCTTTACCTACGCTGTTGTAATGGGGATGGGTTATACGTGGCAAGTTGCTCTGGCAGCGGTTTTCGTATCGGGCGTGATCTTCATCTTCTTAAGCATCTTTAAGATCCGTGAATGGATTATCAACTCGATCCCAATGTCTCTGCGTGTTGGTATCTCTGCAGGTATCGGTCTTTTCCTAGCGTTTATTGCTCTTAGCAATGCTGGCATCGTTGTTTCTAACCCTGCAACGAAAGTTTCACTGGGTGACATTACCGCGATTGCTCCTATCCTAGGTGCGCTTGGTTTCTTCCTTACGATTGCTCTTGTTCACCGTGGCGTGAAAGGCGCAGTAATGATTGCGATTCTAGCTATCACAGCTGTTGGTATTGTTATTGGTGACGTTCAATACGGCGGCATCATGTCTACACCACCAAGTCTTGCACCAACATTCATGCAGCTTGATTTCTCTGCTGTATTTGAAATCGGTATGATTTCAGTAGTATTCGCTTTCTTGTTCGTCGATTTATTCGATACAGCGGGCACTCTGGTTGGTGTTGCAACGAAAGCAAACCTAATCAAAGAAGACGGTAAACTGCCTCGTCTGAACAAGGCACTGCTTGCTGACTCAACAGCAACATCAATTGGTGCACTGCTAGGTACATCAAATACAACCTCTTACGTTGAGAGTGTTGCGGGTGTCGCTGAAGGCGGCCGTACCGGTCTAACAGCGGTTGTTGTTGGTATCTTGTTCCTACTGGCTCTTTTCTTCTCACCGCTTGCCGGTATGATTCCAGCCTACGCAACATCAGGTGCGTTGTTCTATGTAGCAATTTTGATGATGTCTGGCCTAGTTGGTATTGATTGGCGTGATCTTACGGAAGCAGCCCCAGTCGTGGTAACATGTCTGCTTATGCCGTTGACATACTCTATCGCTGAGGGTATCTCACTAGGCTTCATCGCTTACGCTGCAATTAAGCTGCTAAGTGGTAAAGGTCGCGACGTTTCACCTGCTGTGTGGGTAATGTCGGCTATCTTTATTCTTAAATATACTTTCGCTTAATCGTCTAGATTTCTGCTTAATCGCTGAAGAGGCTATGTTTGAAATAGCCTCTAATAACATGACAAAATTATTAGGTTTTATACTATGAGCAACAAATTCGTTATCACTTGGGACAACATGCAGACTTACTGCCGTCAACTTGCTGAAAAGCAAATGCCAGCAGAGCAGTGGAAAGGCATCTGGGCAGTGAGCCGTGGTGGTTTGGTTCCTGGTGCAATCTTGGCTCGTGAGCTAGGTATTCGTCACGTAGATACGATTTGTATTTCTAGCTACGACCACGATCACCAACGTGATATGACAGTCGTTAAAGCACCTGAAGGTGACGGCGAAGGCTTCCTAATCGTTGAAGATCTTGTTGATAGTGGTGACACTGCACGCAAGCTTCGTGAAATGTATCCGAAAGCGAAACTGATCGCTGTGTGTGCAAAGCCATCTGGTGCTGATTTGCTAGACGAGTACATCGTTGATATCGCTCAAGACACATGGATTGAGCAACCTTGGGATACTAGCCTAAGCTACGTTGAGCCGGTAAATCGCAAGTCAAAATAAGCGTAAACTTAGTTTTTTGAGAAATGACCCTTTATAGGGTCATTTTTTTTTATATGATTAGTAACAACCATTTCTTATTAAGTATCCCAATGTCTGAATCAGAAGAAACGAGCTCAAACCTTTCGGAAACCTTGTTTGTAAAGCACAAGCAGGCTAAAGAGACCTCAATGCTGACACAATACATGCCAAGCTCTGAAGCGCTATTGGATGAGAAGCGTGAACAGCAAAACTCATCATGGTACCGAAACCTAAGACGTCTTCAGTGGGTATGGCAAGGCGTTAACCCCATTGAGCAAGAAGCGGTATTGGCTCGCATCGCGTCATCAGATAACTCTCGTACAACCGATGAGTGGCTTGATACGGTCATGGGTTATCGAAGTGGTAACTGGGCATACGAATGGACCAAACTGGGTATGCAGCATCAAAATCGCTCGAACGAGAAGAAGGGTGAAGAAATGGCTGAAGAGCTGTTTTCAGCATCGTTGTGCTTCAGCATTGCTGGCTACCCACATCTCAAGAACGACAATTTGGCGGCTCAGGCTCAAGTGTTGGCCAACGCAGCTTATTCTGAAGCAATTAAGCATACGAAGTTGATCGTCAAACAGATTGATATTCCATACCAAAACAAGAAGATCAAAGCGAACTTGCATCTAACCAAAACAGACAAACCACAACCGGTTGTGATTGTCAGCGCTGGTCTAGATAGCTTGCAAACCGATATGTGGCGCCTGTTTAGGGATTACTTAGCACCTAAGAACATTGCTATGTTAACGGTAGACATGCCATCAATAGGACACAGTGCACATTGGCCGTTAACAGAAGACTCATCTTGTCTTCACCAAGCAGTGCTGAATGAGTTGCCTAACATCCCATGGGTCGATCACCACAAAGTCGGCTTGTTTGGTTTCCGCTTCGGTGGCAATGCGATGGTGAGATTATCTTTCCTTGAGCAACATAAGATTAAAGCGTGTATCTCTTTAGGCGCACCAATTCACGATATCTTTGTTCATGCCGACAAATTGAAACAGATGCCTAAAATGCATTTAGATGTGTTGGCTTCGCGTCTTGGTAAAGGGGCCGTTGATATCAATAGTCTTTCTGGGCAATTGATGGCGTGGTCACTCAAGGTGCAAGGTTTGCTGTCAAACAGTAAAACCAGTGTGCCTATCTTGGCATTAGCGTTAGAGGGCGACCCAGTATCACCTCCAATGGATAATCAACTGGTTGCTATTTACAGTGATTACGGTAAAGCGAAGAAAATCAAAGCTAAATCAATTACACAAGGTTATGAGCAATCCCTCGAATTGGCGATAAAGTGGCTTGAGGATGAATTATTTAGATGACATTTCTCCTAAATTAGTTAAGCATGAAAAGTGTACAAAGTAAGTACCTGATACTCAGAGGTAATTTATAAAATCCAATTGCGTAGTTTCTACGTATAACAGTCTGAGTAACGTCATTCTTAACATTGAAATGGAGATTCAATATGTCAGAAGTGACACAACAACCTACGCATTATCGCTTGTTAAATGTTTTAAAGGCTATTGGCCCTTACTTAAGGGAGCCTCAATCAGAAGAAGGCCACTATATTTTTGATTGCTTGTCTGTGTGTGTGAACGATAAAAAATCGCCAGAAGAACGTGAGTTTTGGGGCTGGTGGTTGGAGTTGGATAAGTCGGAAGAAGGATTTTCGGCGAAGTACAACACGGGTAAATACAACATCGATGGTAACTGGGATCCTTTGCCATTACCTAAAAAGGCGATCGCTGAGGTCTCTCGAACTCAAGAAGCCTTTCACCAAAAGCTGGTTGATGAACTTCAAAAGAAATTTGAAATCGGCGTTCAGTTAGACGAAGAGTCTGTCGAATTCGTCTGATTTTAAAGGTTACTCTTCTATATAAAGCAAAAAGGTGCGATTTCGCACCTTTTCTGCTTGTGAATTCCCCTTTTGATTGCTAAAACATCACCTCTTATTTGTTTTATCCATAAAAGACTTCATGACAACAAATCATCAAAGCGGGACAACAACACAGCGTAAAACTGTCGTTGTTAAACTGGGTACCAGTGTCTTAACTGGTGGAACATTGGCATTAGACCGCGCTCATATGGTTGAGCTGGTTCGTCAATGTGCTGAATTAAAAAAACAAGGCCACTCTGTGGTTATGGTTTCGTCTGGCGCAATTGCAGCCGGACGTGAGCACCTTGGTTACCCCGCACTTCCCAACTCGATGGCAAGCAAACAATTGCTTGCGGCAGTTGGGCAAAGTCAGTTGATTCAAGTTTGGGAGTCTTTGTTTGCTATCTATGGCCTTAAGATTGGCCAGATGCTACTGACTCGTGCTGATCTCGATGATCGCGAGCGTTTTCTTAATGCACGTGACACGATCAACGCACTGGTTGAGCACGATATTATTCCGGTAGTAAACGAAAACGACGCAGTAGCAACCAACGAAATTAAAGTGGGCGACAATGATAACTTGTCGGCCTTAGTGGGTATTTTGTGCGGTGCTGATAAGCTTTTGCTACTAACAGACCAAAAAGGCCTGTTTACAGCTGACCCTCGTAAAGACCCAAATGCTGAGCTCATCAAAGAAGTGAAAACCATTGATGACACGCTGCGTAAGATCGCAGGCGGCAGCGGTACGACATTAGGTACCGGCGGTATGGCAACAAAACTGCAGGCGGCTGATATTGCTCGTCGCGCAGGCATCGAAGTGATTATTGCAGCGGGCAGTGCCGAAAACGTGGTGTTTGATTCACTGAGTGATAACCCACAAGGCACACGTTTCTTGCCTTTAGCGGAAGCGCTTGAAAACCGTAAACGCTGGATTTTAGCGGGCCCTGCTTCAGCAGGTGACATCGTGGTTGACGACGGCGCAGTAAACGCAGTCAACACCAAAGGCAGCAGCTTGTTGGCGAAAGGGGTTGTTCGAGTTAAAGGCGAATTCTCTCGTGGTGAAGTTACCCAAGTCACCGACAGTAAAGGCAAAGTAATTGCGCGTGGTATCGCCAGTTATTCAAGCCAAGACCTAGCAAAAATTGCAGGCAAGCACAGTAAAGATATTGGCGACATTCTTGGATACGATTATGGGTCAGAAGTCATTCACCGTGACGACCTTGTTGTAATCCAAGAATAGCTCGTGATGATAAGGCGAATCGCCTTTTTGCATCCAAAGACAGACAGAATTTAGGGAGAGTTAAACGTGGATTTAACTAACATGGGTATCGCAGCAAAAGACGCTGCTTTCCACCTAGCGACCGCATCTACGGCGCAAAAGAATAAAGCATTGGCGATCATCGCTGATGAGCTAGAAGCAAACGCAGCAACGATTTTAGAAGCGAACGCGAAAGATATCGAATTAGGTCGCGAAGCGGGTTTAACCGACGCACTGCTTGATCGTCTACTTCTTAATGAAGAGCGCTTAACCGGCATCGCTAATGATGTACGTAACGTGATTAGCTTGAATGACCCAGTTGGCAGCGAAATCGACAGTAAGGTATTGGAAAACGGTATGTCACTGTCTCGCCGCCGTGTGCCACTTGGTGTGGTGGGTGTTATCTACGAAGCGCGTCCGAACGTAACTATTGATATTGCAGCTCTGTGTCTGAAGACAGGTAACGCAAGCATTCTACGTGGTGGTAAAGAGACGTTCTTCTCGAATATGGAACTGGTTAAAGTTATCCAGTCTGCATTAGAGAAAGCGGAGCTTCCAGCGGCTTCTGTTCAGTACATCGAGAAGCCTGATCGTGAACTCGTTTCTCAACTGCTTAAACTGGACGACTACGTGGATATGATCATTCCTCGTGGCGGCGCTGGCTTGCACAAGATGTGTAAAGAGAACAGCACCATTCCAGTAATCATCGGCGGCTTTGGTATCAGCCATATCTTCGTTGATGAAAGCGCTGATCTTGAGAAATCTGTCGATGTGGTTGAAAACTCAAAAGTTCAACGCCCGTCAGCGTGTAACTCGTTAGATACACTGCTAGTGCATGAAGCGGTTGCTGAAACTTTCCTAACTAAGCTGAAACAGCGTTTAGCAGGCAAGGTAACCTTGGTTGCTGATACCAGTGCAAAATCGCTGCTAGCGGGTTTTGAAGACCAACGTGATGCAGTTGAAGGTGACTTTGACACTGAATGGCTAAGCTACACGCTAGGCGTAAAAGTAGTTGCGGATGTGGCAGAAGCGATTGACCACATGCGCGTACACAACGCGAGTCACTCAGATGCGATTATGACTAACAGTCTAGAGAGCTCAGAGCGCTTTATTAATTCAGTCGGTTCAGCTGCAGTCTATGTGAATGCATCAACACGTTTTACAGATGGCGCACAGTTTGGTTTAGGCGCTGAAGTTGCTGTGTCTACTCAAAAGCTGCATGCTCGCGGCCCAATGGGCTTAGAAGAGCTGACAAGCTACAAGTGGGTAGGTAAAGCGAACTATTTAGTTCGCGGTTAACGCTGGTCGTTAATTTTACTCTTCAGCTCATTTTTGAAATGGCGCTCGAGTAGCAATAATCAATGAATTACCACACAAAAGGGCCTTAATTGGCCCTTTTTCTTTCCTAACGTTTGGCAATTCCGTTACACTGATATTCAATTATTTGGAGGTGATATGCATTGTCCTTTTTGTTCAGAGAACGACACTAAAGTAATCGATTCAAGACTGGTAGCCGATGGCCATCAGGTTCGTCGTCGCCGTCAATGCCTTGCATGTAGTGAACGTTTTACGACTTTCGAATCGGCAGAACTTGTGATGCCTAAAGTCATAAAGTCGAATGGAAACCGCGAACCATTTAATGAAGATAAAATGGTCGGTGGTGTGCAGCGCGCCCTAGAAAAACGCCCAGTGAGTGCTGATGCGATTGAACTTGCGATCAGCACGATTAAGTCACAACTCCGTGCGACTGGTGAGCGTGAAGTACCAAGCGAGATGATTGGTAACCTTGTGATGGGCCAATTGAAAGAATTGGACAAAGTGGCGTACATTCGTTTTGCCTCTGTTTACCGCAGCTTTGAAGACATCCGAGAGTTTGGCGAAGAAATCGCTAAATTAGAGGATTAACTCCTCAATCATGTCAAACTTTACTCCCCTAGATTTTCAAATGATGTCGCGTGCTATTCAGTTAGCCAAACGCGGCATTTACACTACTGCACCAAACCCGAATGTGGGTTGTGTCATCGTGCAAACCGATGGCCAGATCGTTGGCGAAGGTTTCCATGCCAAAGCTGGCGAAGCTCATGCCGAAGTACACGCTATGAGAATGGCGGGTGATAAGGCAAAAGGTGCGATCGCTTATGTCACACTTGAACCTTGTTCTCATTACGGTAGAACGCCGCCTTGTGCTGAAGGTTTGATTAAGGCTCAAGTTTCAAAAGTGATTTGTGCCATGCAGGACCCAAACCCTAAAGTCGCAGGCCGTGGTATCAAGATGCTACGCGACGCAGGTATTGAGGTTGAAATCGGCTTGTTAGAGCAAGATGCTCTCGATTTAAATCCTGCATTTATTAAGCGTATGCAAACGGGCATGCCATTTGTTCAGTTAAAGATGGCCGCTAGCCTTGATGGACAAACGGCATTGGAAAATGGTCAAAGCCAATGGATCACATCGCCAGAAGCGCGTCGTGATGTTCAGAACTTTCGAGCAAAATCAGGCGCGGTGCTATCAACCAGCCAAACGGTGATTGAAGACAACGCGTCGCTGAATGTTCGTTGGGCAGAGTTGCCAAGCAGTACCAAAACAAATTACGTTGAAGACGAGTTGCGTCAGCCAATTCGCGTAATTCTTGATCGCCAAAATCAACTGTATCCTGAGCTCAAGTTATTCCAAACTCCAACATCGGTATTGAGAGTCGCTGAAACCTCTGCTGATATTGAAGTCGAAACCACAGATGCAGGTCAGCTCGATTTACACGATCTAATGCGTCAATTGCCAGCGAACCATATTGATCATATTTGGGTCGAAGCGGGCGCTACCTTGGCAAAAAGCTTGATTGAAGCGCAGCTAGTGGATGAGCTAATCCTTTATTTAGCACCTAAACTAATGGGCAGTGACGGACGAGGTTTGATGGGCGCATTAGGACTCACTTCAATGTCTGATGTGATTGACCTAGAAATTAAAGATGTTCGACAGGTTGGTGTGGATATTCGCATCGTCGCGAAACCTATTATCGCGAAACAAATAATAACGAAACCATAGTGGAAATAGTTCTGCTAACCAAATACATGTCGTTGACAACAAAAAGAGTTTTAAAATGTTTACAGGAATTGTAGAAGCCGTAGGTACATTGAGTGCAATCACTCCCCGCGGAGAAGACATCACCGTAACGGTTAATGTTGGTAAGCTTGATATGGCTGACGTTAAGTTAGGCGACAGTATCGCTACCAATGGTGTGTGTTTGACAGTTGTCGAGTATAACGACCACAGCTACAGTGCAGACCTTTCGCTTGAGACCCTGAAAAAAACGGGTTTTGTCGATTACCAAGCGGGCGATAAAGTTAACCTTGAGAAAGCAATGTTACCAACCACGCGTTTCGGTGGACACATAGTGTCTGGTCACGTTGATGGCGTGGGTGAGATTGTTGAGCGTAACCAAGTCGGTCGTGCGATTGAGTTCTGGGTTGAAATGCCAGCAGAGATCTCAAAGTACGTAGCTCAAAAAGGTTCAGTCACCGTTGATGGTATTAGCCTGACGGTGAATGATTTACGCAAGAATGCCTTCAAGCTGACTATCGTTCCTCATACCTCTTCAGAAACGACCATAGATCAATTCAATGTTGGTCGCAAAGTGAATCTAGAAGTCGATGTATTAGCGCGCTATATGGAGCGTCTACTGCAAGGCCAGCAGCAAGAGTCTGAGCCTGAATCTCGATTAACAATGGAATTCTTACAGCAGAATGGTTTTGCTTAACCGTTTGTACAAAGCTTGCTAAAGAGTACTTTGTAAAAGCGCAGCAATATCATCAGGTTTAAATAGTGTCGGTTCTAGGAAGCAGAACCATTTCAAAGGATATAGAACAATGCCAATTAGTACTCCTCAAGAAATTATTGAAGACATTCGCCTAGGGAAAATGGTTATCCTGATGGATGATGAAGATCGCGAAAATGAAGGCGATCTGATCATGGCAGCTGAACATGTTACGCCAGAAGCGATTAACTTCATGGCGATGTATGGCCGTGGCTTAATCTGTTTAACACTGACCAAAGATCGTTCAAACCGCATGGGTTTAGCGCCTATGGTCCAAGACAACAACGCTCAATACACGACGAACTTTACGGTTTCAATTGAAGCGGCAGAGGGCGTAACAACGGGTATTTCTGCATCAGACCGCGCTGTTACCGTTCAAGCGGCTGTGGCAAAAGATGCGAAAGCGGCTGACTTAGTTCAACCTGGTCATATCTTCCCACTGACAGCTCAAGAAGGTGGTGTTCTAACACGTGCAGGCCACACTGAAGCAGGCTGTGATTTAGCTCGTCTAGCAGGCTGTGAGCCAGCATCTGTTATCGTTGAGATCCTAAATGACGACGGCACCATGGCACGTCGCCCTGATCTTGAAGTCTTCGCTGAAAAACACGATATCAAATTAGGCACCATTGCTGACTTGATTGAATACCGCAACAACACAGAAACGACGATTGAACGTGTAGCACAATGCCATTTGCCAACAGAGTTTGGTGACTTTGAGCTTGTGACTTACCGTGACACGATTGATAACCAGATCCACTATGCAATGCAAAAAGGCAGCTTAACCGAAGGTGCTCCTTTGGTGCGTGTTCACCTGCATGACACGTTTACCGATCTGCTTCATTCAGACCGTGGTACCGAGCGCAGCTGGTCGCTAGATAAAGCGATGAAGCGCATTGGCGACGAAGGCGGTGTGCTGGTTATTCTTGGCAACGAAGAGTCGTCTGATTCTTTGATTCATAAAGTGAAGACGTTCGAAGCTCAAGATAAGAATGAGCAACCAACCATGGCTAAGAAACAAGGTACTTCTCGTCGTGTTGGTGTAGGTTCTCAGATCCTTCAAGACCTAGGTGTTCATGATATGCGTCTGCTTTCTTCAAGCACTAAGCGTTATCATGCATTGGGTGGTTTTGGCCTTAATGTTGTTGAATACGTTTGCGAGTAAGATGACGTCTGTCCGTTTATAGCGACATAATTTACCGATGATTTCAGCGGCTCTTTTAGAGGTTAATTTCGATAAAAGAGCAAAGTAGCCAAGCCCGATTCAAAACGTGTTGAATACACAAGTTTGGCTACTTGCTGCTCCAATATGGTTGGCAGCAGCGCTGCGTTATCATCTTTACATCTCCGGTGTCTGTTCTTCTAAATTAGCATTAGATATTGCTCACAGTTTTGTGCTAGAATCCGGCGATTCTCACTTGATGAAAATAGTTAAAGGAAGGCTTATGAAAGTGATCGAGGGTGGCTTCCCAGCGCCAAATGCAAAAATTGCTATCGTTATTGCTCGTTTCAACAGTTTTATTAACGAAAGTTTACTTTCTGGTGCAATCGATACTTTAAAGCGTCATGGACAAGTAAGCGAAGACAACATCACTGTTGTTCGTTGCCCAGGTGCAGTAGAACTTCCACTTGTAGCGCAACGCGTTGCAAAAACGGGTAAGTTCGATGCGATTGTATCTCTTGGTACAGTAATCCGTGGCGGTACACCTCACTTTGACTATGTTTGTAGTGAATGTAATAAAGGTTTGGCACAAGTGTCTCTGGAATTTTCTCTTCCAGTAGCGTTTGGTGTTCTTACTGTTGATACGATCGATCAAGCTATTGAACGCGCAGGAACCAAGGCTGGTAATAAGGGTGCAGAAGCCGCACTTAGCGCACTTGAGATGATCAACGTTCTTTCTGAAATCGATTCCTAATGGGGGCCAGTGTGAAACCAGCCGCACGTCGTAACGCACGTCAATTTGCTCTACAAGCAATTTATTCTTGGCAAATTACTAAAGAAAATATTGCTACCGTTGAAGAACAGTTCTTATCTGGTGGTAAGTATGATGAAGAAGAGCATCATGCCGCAGAACCTGCTCTAGCTATGCCAGAAACAGACGTTGCATACTTCCGCGACTTACTAACTGGTGTTGCTCTTAGCCACATGGAACTTGATAGCAAGCTTCGTCCATTCGTATCTCGCCCTATGCAAGATTTGGATTTGATGGAACTAGCGCTTCTACGTTTAGCTATGTACGAGATGACTCGTCGCGAAGATGTACCATACAAAGTGGTTATCAATGAAGCTATCGAGCTTGCGAAAGTATTCGCAGCAGAAGACAGCCATAAGTTTGTTAACGGTGTGCTTGATAAAGCTGCACCGCACGTTCGTAAGAAATAAGACGTTCGTATATTGAATCTAAAGGTCAGCTTTCATGCTGGCCTTTTTTGTAACTAAATTATCGTAATACCAATAATTACGGTGATTTGTATGAAGACTAAAGATAGGGCATGTGATGTCTGGCGAATTTAACCTGATTGAAAAATATTTTGTAAATCGAC
This sequence comes from Vibrio sp. 10N.286.46.A8, assembly GCF_041470165.1. NCBI lineage: Bacteria > Pseudomonadati > Pseudomonadota > Gammaproteobacteria > Vibrionales > Vibrionaceae > Vibrio > Vibrio sp. 10N.286.46.A8. Next base: position 98,813 of record NZ_JBFRLX010000035.1, on the reverse strand, counting down.
AACCACAACGTAAAGACGTACATCTGGCAGCGGGCGATGACTGTGCTTTGGTCAAAGCGCCAAGTAATGTTCAGATCGCGATCAGTACGGATACCTTAGTGGCGGGCACTCACTTCTTAACAGAGGCGAATCCGGCATGGGTAGCACACAAAGCCTTGGCTTCGAATATCAGCGATCTCGCGGCTATGGGCGCGACGCCTGCTTGGGTTTCGTTTGCGTTAACCATGCCTGAAGTCGATGAAGCGTGGCTTGCCCCATTTTGTGATTCTTTTTTCAAACTTGCAGACTATTTTGGTATTCAACTTATTGGTGGTGACACGACCAAAGGGCCGCTGAGTTTAACGCTGACTGTACAGGGCTTTGTGCCAGAAGGCCGAGCACTACGCAGAGATGGTGCGAAAGTGGGGGACTGGATTTACGTAACGGGTAACTTAGGTGACAGCAAAGCTGGGCTAGAGGTGATATTAGACCCAGAACAGAACAAAGCTAAGCCTTATGCACTTGAGCTAGAAGAGAGGCACTACTTGAGCTCTCCAAGAGTATTGGCGGGTCAAGCTCTCGTGAACCTAGCTTCATCGGCTATTGATATCTCTGATGGCGTTATTGCCGATTTAAAACACATCCTTAAGCGTTCTCAGGTCGGCGCAAGCATTGATGTGAGTGCGTTACCAATCTCCGCTGAATTACTTCAATTCTCTTCTGATACCGGTTCTGCACAGCAGTATGCATTGACCAGTGGTGAAGAGTACGAACTCTGCTTTACCGTGCCGGAAGAGAATAAAGGTTCATTGGAAAGTGCTTTGTCGCACACAGGTACAAAAGTCACCTGCATTGGCCAGATAAGACCTGTAGAATATTTTGAATTACACAATAATGGTGAACCACTAAGCTGGAACTTAACTGGTTACGATCACTTTAAGGTTAATTGATGACAAATCCACTTTCTCTTATTTCTCTTAAAAATCCTTGGCACTTATTGGCTACGGGTTTTGGCAGTGGCTTATCGCCGATTATTCCAGGCACAATGGGCACGCTTGCGTCGATTCCATTTTATCTATTGCTGGTTCAGTTACCGTTTCCTGCTTATGTCGCAGTAGTGGTTGTTAGTTGTATTATCGGTATCAAGATCTGCCAGGTGACATCTGATGATATGGGTGTACACGACCATGGCTCTATCGTATGGGATGAGTTTGCGGGCTTTTGGATCACCATGGGCCTAGTGCCTTTATTGAATATCCCTACGGATGACTGGAAATGGTTATTCACTGGTTTTGTCCTATTTCGCTTTTTCGATATGGTGAAGCCTTGGCCTATTGGCTGGCTAGATAAACGAGTACACGGCGGCTTAGGTATCATGATTGATGATATCGTGGCGGGTATTATGGCGGCTGTTGCCTTGTACGCAGTGGCACATTTCGCGGGCTGGTTAGTTTAAGTTAGCTAAAGGATTAAGACTTAGTTGCAAGCACATTAAGCTAAGTCTCGGATACTAAAAAGGTTGACCCTAGGGCCAACCTTTTTTGCTTTTATTGCTTACGAGCTTACGAGCTTACGAGCTTACGAGCTTACGTGTTAAGGCTATTTAGCAAGATAGTCAGAGATAGACTTCTCAATTCCTTTCGCATCTAAGCCAAGCTCTTCATGCAGTTCGCCTTGAGTACCTTGAGCAATAAACTTGTCTGGTAGGCCAAGATTCAATACTGGCATCAGTAGTTTTTCTTGCATCAAGAATTCAATCACACCCGCACCCGCACCACCTGCAATCGCGTTTTCTTCGATAGTCACTAGTACATCGTGGTCAGCAGCAAGTTGTTTGATCAGAGCTTCATCTAGCGGTTTCACAAAACGCATATCAGCCACTGTAGCATCGATAGCGTCTGCGGTTTGAAGTGCACTTTCAAGGAAAGTACCAAAGCTCAGGATAGCGACTTTCGAGCCATCTTTTGCTTTTTCACTTTCGCGAACGATACGGCCTTTACCAATCTCAAGTGCGGTAAACTCACTTTGAATCTCGGTGCCCATACCATTACCACGAGGGTAACGAACGGCACTTGGACCTGTGTGCTGGTGGCCAGTGTATAGCATTTGGCGACATTCGTTTTCGTCGCTTGGTGCCATGATCACCATGTTTGGAATACAACGCATAAAGCTTAAGTCGAACGCACCTTGGTGTGTTTGACCATCGGCTCCAACAAGACCTGCACGGTCAATAGCGAACATAACCGGTAGATCCATGATAGCGACATCGTGGATCAGTTGATCGTAGCCACGTTGTAAGAACGTCGAGTAGATAGCCACAATCGGCTTATCACCCGCAATCGCCATACCCGTTGCTAGTGTCACTGCGTGCTGCTCAGCAATCGCTACATCGAAGTACTGTTCTGGGTATTCTTTCGAGAAACGCACCATGCCAGAACCTTCACGCATTGCTGGCGTAATTGCCATCAGCTTAGGATCTTGCGCAGCCATATCACACAGGAAGTCGCCAAAAATCTTAGAGAAAGTTGGTTTAGAGCTGGTGCTCTTAGGCAGACTTGAGTGTGCGGGATCGAATTTCGGTACGCCGTGGTAACCGATTGGATCTTTCTCTGCAGGCTCGTAGCCTTTGCCTTTCTTGGTCATGATATGCAGGAACTGAGGGCCTTTTAGGTCTCTCATGTTCTTAAGCGTTTTAATCAGCTCATTCACATCGTGACCGTCAACCGGACCAATGTAGTTAAAGCCTAACTCTTCAAACATGGTGCCAGGGACAACCATGCCTTTCAGATGTTCTTCTGTACGACGAACGAGCTCTTTAATCGGCGGAACGCCCGATAGCACTTTCTTGCCGCCCTCACGAATTGACGTGTAAAGACTGCCAGAAAGAACTTGAGCTAGGTGATTGTTTAGCGCACCTACGTTTTCAGAGATCGACATCTCGTTATCGTTCAGGATAACCAGCATGTCATTGTGAATATCACCCGCGTGGTTCATCGCTTCGAAGGCCATACCTGCGGTAATCGCGCCATCACCAATCACACTCACGACTTTACGGTTCTTGCCCTCTTTCTTCGCACTGATCGCCATACCAAGTCCGGCGCTGATCGATGTTGAAGAGTGACCAACAGAAAGCGTGTCGTATTCGCTCTCTTGACGCCATGGGAATGGGTGCAGTCCATCTTTTTGACGGATAGTCGATAAGCGGTCACGACGACCTGTAAGGATCTTGTGCGGGTAGGCTTGGTGACCAACATCCCAAACCAACTGGTCAAAAGGCGTGTTGTACACGTAGTGCAGAGCAACGGTTAGCTCTACCGTACCTAAGCCCGATGCTAAGTGGCCACTTGACTGGCTCACTGAGTTTAGAAGATAGGTGCGTAATTCATCACAAAGCTGTGTAAGCGTCTCTTTTGGAAGTAGACGCAAATCCTCTGGCTTATCAGCCAAAGCAAGAGTTGGGTACTTGGATATATCAAGAGTCATAGGTAATGCGCGCTTATTGTCTTAGTTCTTGCGCTCGATGACGTATCGGGCGAACTCTTCGAGTAACTGGGTATTGTATGGGATTGCAGCCAAAGCTTGAAGCGCTTCCTGTAGCAGAGTTTGCGCTTTTTCTTGAGCGCCCTCTAAACCTAACAAAGAAGGGTAGGTGCTTTTGTTCAATTCTTGATCAGAGCCCTGTGGTTTACCCAAAGTTTCGGTATCGCTAATGATATCTAAAATATCATCCTGAACTTGGAAGGCTAACCCGATTGCATCGGCGTACTTATCTAATTGAGGCATCACTTCGAACGCTTTTTCGCCAGCAGCCAGAGCACCTAAACGAATCGCACTCTTCATTAGAGCGCCAGTCTTGTTACGGTGAACCTCTTCTAACTCCTCTAGCGTGACAGAGCGGTTTTCAGCTTCAATATCAAGAGCTTGTCCAATACACATACCTTGTGCACCAGACGCTTCTGCTAGGCGTTGAATCATTCGAACGCGATTGCTTTCCCCGTCAGCACTTAATGTGCCTTCCGCAAGTATAGTAAACGCGAGAGTTTGTAGTGCATCGCCAGTTAAAATTGCAGTTGCTTCATCGTATTTAATGTGACAAGTCTGATGGCCACGACGCAATTCGTCGTCGTCCATTGCTGGAAGGTCGTCGTGAATCAGAGAATAGGCATGAATACATTCGATTGCTGAAGCTGGAGTGTCGAGTTCTTCCGCAGTGCAACCGAGCATTTCCCCTGTAATGTAGACAAGAAACGGACGTGCGCGTTTGCCGCCTAAAAGTAACCCATAACGCATCGCGTTAATGAGATTCTGATTTTGGTGTGGCAGGCGATCAAGCCAAAGGTTAAGTTGCTCGTTATTACGTGCTTGATAAGACAATAACGTCTCGATCATAGGGGATCTCATACAATTTGTTATTCAGGTTGTGGGTTAAAGTCACTCAGTTCTGCATTTTCATCATTTTGCAGCAGGATGCTAACACGCTGTTCAGCGTCGTTTAGTTTACTTTGACCAGCACGAGCGAGGGAGATGCCTCGTTCGAACTTTTTCAGCGCATCATCTAAAGCTAGATCACCATTTTCTAGTTGATCAACCAAGCCATCAAGCTCTTCGATAGCCGCTTCAAAGCTCATATTTTCAGGTTTCTTAGTAGCCATAATAAATCTGCGTTTGGAAAGATGAACGAACGTTACCCTAGGCCGCTGAGATGGTCAAATGTAACCAAGAATTTTTGCTAGAAAGTTCGTTTTTAAGGCACTTGAATTTACTTTGATTGAATAACCGTGGCTTTATCGAGTTTATACGCTTTGGATAAGGCCAAAGTAAGCCAATAGTTGTGATTCAAAAACGAAAAGTGTGATACTTAGACGAAGAATTAACTAAAAGATCTTATAGTCTTGCCGATAAGAATATTATCGTCGACGTAGAACTGTAAAAAAGCATGAGGAGTGCTCAGTGGATTTAGCAACCCTAATAGGTTTGATTGGTGGATTTGCCTTCGTAATTATGGCAATGATCCTAGGTGGAAGCCTCGGGATGTTCTATGACACGACATCCGTTTTGATCGTGATTGGTGGTTCAACGTTTGTTGTTCTAATGAAATTCACCATGGGACAGTTCTTTGGTGCGGCAAAAATCGCCGGTAAAGCATTTATGTTTAAAGCCGATGAGCCAGAAGATCTTATTGCTAAAGTCGTAGAGATGGCGGATGCCGCGCGTAAAGGCGGTTTCTTAGCACTTGAAGAGATGGAAATCAGCAACAGTTTCATGCAAAAGGGCATCGACCTATTAGTTGATGGCCATGATGGTGATGTAGTGCGTGCAGCACTGCAAAAAGACATCGCGTTAACCACAGAACGTCACGAACAGGGCGCTAAAGTATTTACAGCTTTTGGTGATGTTGCACCCGCAATGGGTATGATTGGTACCTTGGTTGGTTTGGTTGCCATGCTTTCGAACATGGATGATCCAAAAGCGATCGGGCCGGCGATGGCGGTTGCACTTTTAACCACTCTATATGGTGCAATTCTTTCGAACATGGTGTTCTTCCCTATCGCGGACAAACTTGCTCTACGTCGTGACCAAGAGACACTGAATCGTCGTTTGGTGATGGATGGCGTACTCGCGATTCAAGATGGTCAAAACCCACGAGTTATTGACGGTTACCTGAAGAGTTACCTTAACGAAGGTAAACGTACGATTGATGGTGAAATGGCTTAAGGGGAATAAAAATGGATGAAGAAAATCCATGTAAATGTCCCCCTCCGGGGTTGCCACAATGGATGGGAACATTTGCTGACTTGATGTCATTGTTGATGTGTTTCTTTGTACTGCTCCTCTCATTCTCTGAGATGGACGTACTGAAATTTAAACAGATCGCAGGCTCAATGAAATTCGCGTTTGGTGTACAAAACCGCTTGGAAGTAAAAGACATTCCTAAAGGTACCAGCATTATTGCGCAGGAGTTTCGTCCTGGTCGCCCAGAACCGACGCCTATTGATGTAATCATGCAGCAAACCATTGATATTACGCAGCAAACTCTCGAGTTTCATGAAGGGGAATCTGAGCGTGCTGGCGGTACAATGCGTGATCAGGGCAAGATGACGGGTGGTAAATCAGCAGAAGTTTCTGCGCACAACAACCAAAACTCAGAATCAGATCAGCAGCAACAGCAAGCTCAAGAACAGTCTCAAGAGATGGAAACCTTGATGGAGAGCATCAAGAAGGCGTTGGAGCGAGAGATCGACCAAGGCGCGATTGAGGTGGAAAACCTTGGCCAGCAAATTGTGATTCGAATTCGCGAGAAGGGTGCATTCCCATCAGGATCCGCTTTCCTACAGCCTAAGTTCCGACCATTGGTTAGACAGGTTGCTGAGTTAGTGAAAGATGTTCCGGGCATTGTCCGAATCTCTGGGCATACTGATAATCAACGTCTTGATTCTGAGCTTTATCGCTCTAATTGGGATTTGTCATCGCAGCGTGCGGTGTCTGTGGCTCAAGAGATGGAAAAGGTCCGTGGTTTCTCTCATCAACGCTTAAGAGTGCGTGGTATGGCTGATACTGAGCCAGTAGAGCCGAACGATACTGAATGGCAACGTAGCTTAAACCGTCGTGTTGAAATCAGTATTATGCAGGGCGAACCGCTTTACAGTGAAGAAGTCCCAGTAATCACTGAATAGTATTTACCAAGAATATGCATCCCAAAGCTCAATCTGTCGTAGATTGGGCTTTTTCTTTGTCTGATACACAAAAGGGTTTGTACCAAGCTAGTAAGAGAAGAGAAGAGAAGAGAAGATATGGATAAATGAGCTTGGATGAAATCGAGACGATAGTTTGTCACTAAGGTGAGTTTATTAATGGCACCAAAGCACGCACTCTTTTCCTTGTTTGATTTTCTCATGTATAATTCGCGCCCTTAGATTTAATATTGATCTATTATTGTTTCAATAACTATGTGAAATGACCTTTTACGTGGTGATGAACCTATTAAAATTGTGAACCTTATTGGCGTGAAAGTACTATGAAATTTATTGTTAAGCCCCACCCGGAAATTTTTGTAAAAAGTGAATCGGTGCGTAAGCGCTTCACAAAGATTCTAGAACGTAATATTCGTACTATTCTTCAGCGTCGTACTGAGTCTGTGGCTGTCTTCAACCGCCGTGACCATATCGAAGTGACGTCTGAGAGCGACAAATACTTTAAAGAAACACTTGAAGTATTGACGCAAACTCCGGGTATTCATCACTCCCTTGAAGTTCAGCAATCAGAATTTAAAGACCTGCACAATATTTACGAGCAAGTTCTTGAGCGTAGCGGTGCTCTTATTGAAGGTAAGACTTTCTCTGTACGTGCTAAGCGTCGTGGTAAGCATGACTTTACTTCTATCGAGCTAGAACGCTACGTAGGCGGCGGTCTAAACCAAGCGGTTGAATCAGCAAAAGTAAAACTGAAAAATCCAGATATTACCGTTAAAGTTGAAGTCGAGAACGATAAGCTAAACCAAGTTATTGAACGTCATAAAGGTCTAGGTGGTTTCCCTCTTGGTACTCAAGAAGATCTGCTTAGCTTGATCTCTGGTGGCTTTGATTCTGGTGTTTCAAGCTACTTACACATCAAACGTGGTTCTAAAGTGCATTACTGCTTCTTCAATCTTGGTGGCCCTGCTCACGAGATTGGTGTTAAGCAAGTTTCTCACTACCTATGGGATAAATACGGTTCATCTGCAAAGGTGAAGTTTATCTCTATCGATTTTGAACCTGTAGTTGCAGAGATCCTTGAGAACGTTGAAGACGGCCAAATGGGCGTTGTTCTTAAGCGTATGTTCATGCGTGCTGGTGGTATGGTTGCAGAGCGTTTCGGTATCGAAGCACTAGTAACGGGTGAAGCTCTTGGTCAGGTCTCTAGCCAAACGCTAACTAACCTGCGTCATATCGACAACGTGACGGACACTTTGATCCTTCGTCCACTTATCAACTGGGACAAAGAAGACATCATCGACCTGTCTCGTAAGATTGGTACTGAAGACTTCGCTAAAGTAATGCCTGAGTATTGTGGTGTTATCTCTAAGAAGCCGACCGTGAAAGCGAAGAAAGGCAAACTAGAAGCGGAAGAAGCTAAGTTTAACTTCGAAGTGCTAGAGCAAGTGATCGAGAATGCTCGTATTATGGATATCCGTGATATCGAGAAAGAGAGCCAAGAACAGGCACCAGAAGTGGAGCAAGTTCAAGCCGTTGCTGAGCACGCTGTCGTTCTTGATATCCGTAGCCCAGACGAAGAAGACGAAAGCCCGCTAGAGATCGATGGTGTTGAAATCAAACACATCCCGTTCTTCAAGCTTTCAACTCAGTTTGGTGACCTAGACCAATCGAAAGAGTACTTGTTGTACTGTGACCGTGGTGTCATGAGCCGTCTGCAAGCGCTTTACTTGCAAGAGCAAGGCTTCCACAACGTTAAGGTTTACCGTCCATAGTGGTGTGTTGACTTACCGTTAATAATTTTGCAAAGCCGTTTACTGAAAAGTAAGCGGCTTTTTTATTGTCTATGATGAAGGATTGACAGTAGAAAGAGGCATGCGTTTGGACGTGCTATCGTCATGCTCAGCTTTGAAATTTTTGATTGATAGAACTGGTGAGATCTAAACGGGTCTATAAGTACTGAAGAAGTGTGAGTATCTTGAAGTATTCTGTTACTTTTTAGTGCAACTCAATGGTGCTATTTGTATGTGTTCAGTTGTTTATTTGAGTGGGTGTCTGATTCTGTGATTAGCGATGAAAAATAATAAAGATTAATTAGCACAGCTATTGATAAACTTATTGTTACTTTTCTTTGCACATAAAAAAACACCGCCCATAAGGCGGTGTAAACAAATTTGACAGACAGGTCAAAATAAATACAGGAAGTACATGCCTCGTTTCAGTATAGAACTGCAACAAAACATTTGGTAGAACTCTACCCAACTCGAAAAGAACGAGTTTGCAAACACAACATCGCAGGAGCTAAGCCAATTGATTCTAGAGAGAATCAAGCCGTTCAGGCTAGCTGCTGCGGGATGAAATATAGAATTTCTCTGGCCGCTAGGCAATGGACAAATTATAATGTTTCAGATAAAAAAAACTAATGCTTATTTAGAGAGTAACTATGTCTCGTCGATTACCCCCATTAAACTCGCTAAGAGTGTTTGAAGCCGCGGCTCGACACTTGAGTTTTACGCGTGCCGCAGAAGAGTTGTTTGTTACTCAAGCTGCAGTGAGTCATCAGATTAAAGCGCTTGAAGAATTCTTGTCTTTGAAGCTGTTTCGTCGAAGAAACCGCTCTTTGCTGCTGACTGAAGAAGGTCAAAGCTACTTCTTGGATATCAAAGATATTTTCACATCACTGGCAGAAGCGACAGACAAAGTGCTTGAGCGAAGTGAGAAGGGCGCATTGACCATCAGTTTGCCGCCGAGTTTTGCTATTCAATGGTTGGTACCAAGGCTCGCTGACTTTAATCAGCAAGAACCTGATATTGATGTAAGAATCAAAGCCGTTGATATGGATGAAGGCTCGTTGACCGATGATGTAGACGTGGCTATTTACTATGGCCGAGGGAATTGGTCGGGGCTCAGAGCCGATAAACTTTACCAAGAATACTTAATTCCTCTTTGCTCACCTTCCGTGCTGCTAGGAGCTAAACCTTTAGAATCTCTCAGTGATTTGGCATGTCATACGCTACTGCATGATACATCTCGAAAGGATTGGAAACAGTTTGCTAAGCAAAATGGTATTGATGGGGTAAACGTTAATCATGGCCCTATCTTCAGTCACTCAACCATGGTATTGCAGGCGGCCGCTCACGGGCAAGGTATTGCTTTGGGTAATAATGTGTTGGCGCAACCTGAAATCGAAGCAGGTCGTTTGATTGCACCTTTTGATGAAGTGTTGGTAAGTAAGAACGCCTTCTATGTAGTGTGTCATGAGAAACAAGCTGACATGGGGCGTATTGCGACTTTCCGTGATTGGATGTTGGCGAAAGCGCAAAGTGAACAAGAGGACTTACTTGATGAATAACCTCATCATTGATGGTGAAGACAACCCAATAACCTTTATCTTTGCACATGGTGCTGGCGCAGGTATGGATCATGAGTTCATGCAGTCGGTAGCAAAAGGGTTGGCGTTTAAAGGGATACGAGTGATTCGTTTTAATTTCCCTTACATGATCAAACGTGCTGAAGATGGTAAGCGTCGTCCACCTGATCGAGCCCCTAAACTGCTCGAAGCTTACCAAGATATTATCGGACAGGTAGATGCCGATAAGCTTGTGATTGGCGGTAAGTCGATGGGAGGACGTATGGCGAGCCATTTGTCTGAAGTTGATAAGGTGGCTGCAATGGCCTGTTTAGGCTTTCCTTTCCATCCGCCAGGCAAACCAGAGAAATACAAAGGTGAGCACTTGGCTGAGTTAGCAAAGCCGTGTCTTATTCTGCAGGGTGAACGTGATACCTTTGGTAAGCGAGAAGAGTTTGCTGATTTCGACCTGTCGGATTCGATTCGTGTTGAGTTTATTCCTGATGGCGATCACAGCTTTAAGCCTCGTAAGAGCTCTGGCTACACCGAACAGCAGAACATAGCGTTAACCGTTGAGAAACTATCGGCGTTTATCAAAGAGGTGCTTAATGAGAAGTAAGTATTTACTCACTTTTGCAGGTATCTCTGGCGCAATAGCCGTAATGCTAGGTGCCTTCGCCGCTCACGGGTTAAAAGCTGTCTTGCCAGAGTATCTGCTAGACGTGTTTGAGACAGGTGTTCTGTACCAGTTTATCCATACACTAGCAATATTGGCGTGTGGTGCTCTGCTACAGATGAAACTTGGTGCTAAATCACAAAAATATTTTTTCATTGCGGCAATTTGCTTTATCATCGGCATCCTTTGTTTTAGTGGCAGCCTTTATGGCTTAGCACTGACAGGAATAAAATGGTTTGGCCCTATAACACCGTTTGGTGGTCTACTATTTATCATTGGTTGGGGAGTCTTCTCCTTCGCTGCTTTGAATATAAAAGAGGTAACTCAGTGAAACACGTACTACTTTATTGTCGCTCTGGTTTTGAAAAAGAATGTGCTGGCGAAATTCAAGACAAGGCAACACAACTGGAAGTGTTTGGTTTTCCTCGCTTAAAGAACAATACAGGCTTTGTATTGTTTGAATGTTATCAAGCAGGCGAAGCCGATAAACTGGTAAAAGAGATCGACTTCCAATCGTTGATCTTTGCTCGTCAAATGATCGCGGTAGCGGTTGAAATCAAAGATCTGCCGACTGATGATCGTATTTCTCCAATTCTTGAGGCGCTTTCTGAGAAAGAAGGTTTCCCACGTTGTGGCGATATCCGTATTGAAACACCAGACACTAATGAAGCGAAAGAGCTTTTGAAGTTCTGCCGTAAGTTTACTGTGCCAATGCGTCAGGCAATGCGCGGTAAAGGGCTGATGACAGCGAAAGACAACGCTAAGAAGCCAGTGCTTCATTTATGCTTTATCGCTCCGGGTCACTGTTTTGTTGGTTACTCTTACCCAACTAACAACTCACAGTTCTTCATGGGTATTCCTCGTTTGAAATTCCCATCAGATGCGCCAAGCCGTTCTACATTGAAGCTAGAAGAAGCATTCCACGTATTCATCCCTCGTGATGAGTGGGACGAACGTCTGGCTCCGGGTATGTGGGGCGTAGATTTAGGCGCGTGTCCAGGTGGTTGGACTTACCAATTGGTTAAGCGCTCTATGTTTGTTCACTGTGTTGATAACGGCATGATGGCAGATAGCCTAATGGAAACGGGTCAAATTAAGCACCACATGGTGGATGGTTTTAAATTCGAACCTGACCGTAAGAACGTCACTTGGATTATCTGTGACATGGTTGAGAAGCCGGCTCGTGTTGCTCATTTAATGGGGGAGTGGATCATCAAAGGCTGGGCGAAAGAAGCACTGTTCAACCTTAAACTGCCAATGAAAGGCCGTTACGATGAAGTTCTGCAGGATATCGAAAACCTAAAACAGTTCCTGATTGATAACAAAGTGAAGTTCAAGATGCAGGCGAAGCACCTTTACCACGATCGCGAAGAGATCACGGTTCATATTCAGTCGCTTTCGAATATCTCACCGTACTAATATTTACGTTAGTGTGTCAGTGATAAATAAAATGCTCCTTTAGGGGCATTTTTTATATCTTAAGTTTGTTTATGAGCTTGATTATCGCTTCGTACTGATAGTTTAGAAAGGTTGGTCTATGTGCGTTTTTTAGTCATATTTAAGTGTAAATATGACTAATTCAACTTGGTTGATAGTCGTCGAATTGTCGACTATTAGTGTCGATATGAGACAAAAAAGCCGTAAGCTATCGATACTTACGGCTACCTAGTTCAGCGATGAAACGAAGAAGGGTTTATTTAAAATTCAGCAGTAAATTACAGCAAGAACATCCTAATCAAATTGTATTTTATTATAAGTAAGTAAATGTAAGTAAAGAATGTAAATGATAACCATTACTATTAACATTGTAGTTAGTGTCGTGTACCATTCGTGCACTTTCACTTAAATCTATAAAATATAAGTCGCATTATGAAACTTAAAGCACTATCAGTAGCCGTTACGGTTGCCTTAACCTCATTTACAGCATTTGCTGCCGACGAACCAGAAACCGTAGTCGTTATCGGTTCTGCCCTTGACCAATTGATTCAGACTGAAATCAACTCTGACACACTGGAAAAGAAGCAAGCATCAGACATCAAAGATGTTTTGAATACTATGCCTAGCGTTACGGTTGACGGGAACGCACGTTACTCTCGCAAAGTATTTGTACGTGGTATGGAAGACAAATTTGCCGTAGTGACTATTGATGGTGCGCGACAAGAAGGTCAGCTTTTCCACCACTCTGGTGACCAAGCGATTGATCCTGCAATGCTAAAAAGAGCTGAAATTGAATTAGGTGGTAACTCTGCACTGTCAGGTTCTGGTGCTATCAATGGTTCATTTAGCTACGAAACGAAAGACCCAAGCGATCTTCTTAAGCCGGGTGAAAGCGTTGGTGCTCGAGTAAAAACAAGCTATCAAACAGCTTATGAGCGTTTTGCAACCAACGTAGCTGTGTATGCAAAAGTGAACGACAAGCTACAGTTCATGGGTATTGCGAACTATTCAGAAGATGGCGATCTGCACATTCCTGATCAAGAAGCGGTAACCTCTAAGCAGGGTGAGCTTAAGTCGGGTTTGGCTAAAGTTGTTTTCATTCCTAATGATGCCAATGAATTTAAACTGACTTTCAACCGATACAGTGATGGTGGTACGCGTCAGCTTTCTGGCGAAAAGGCGGGTGCTCTGTATGCTGACGATAAACACGACTATCATTCGCTTAATCGCGATACAGTGACGCTACAGCACGAATACGATGCAGGTAGTGATCTAGTTCATCTGAAAAGTAATGTTTACTACAACCGTCAATACATGGATCGTGATGCTCTTGAAGGTACCGCTTGGGGCAAAACACCAGCAGGTGATTGGTTCAAAGATGGCAAAATGTCTTACCCTAAGCGTGAATACAATGTAACAACCATTGGTGGCGACATTCGTAACGTTTCTTGGGTTGGTGAGCATGAGCTTACTTATGGTCTTGAGGGCTACAAAGCCAAGCAATGGATTGATGCTGGTCAAGGCGTATATCTAAGCGGTACTAAGCAAGGTCAAACCGAGAACTACAGCATGGATGGTGGTACGGTGACGGCTTACGGTCTGTATCTACAAGATATGTACGAATTCAGCGATTTCCGTCTGACAACAGGTCTTCGTTACGACGTTCATAAACTGGGTGGCGTGTATAAGGGCGAGTTTGATCAGCTATCTCCAAAGTTCAAAGGTGAATACCAAACAACGGAAAACCTAAAACTTCGTGTGGGTTACGGTCGTCTGTTTAAAGGCGCGTCACTACCAGAAACGCTGACGATGAAAGCACCAAGCAAAGTTAAGCAGTCTGATACTAAGGCGATGACGGGTAATAACTACGAAGCGGGCTTTGATTACGAGCTAACACGTTTGCTTGCGGCTGATTACGCGATTCTAGGTTTCACGGCTTATACCTATGACCTTGATAACCAAATGCACCCAACTAAGAACAACGCAACATTATCTAATAAGTATGATGTTGAAGTTTGGGGTGTAGAGACTGTATTGAGCTATCAGTTAGATGCTTTAAGTGTTTACGCTAACCACTCTTACTCTGATGGTGAGCAAAAGAGCCTGAAAAACGGCAAGACAAGTCACATGAATAAAACCGGCATTCATAACTTCAAAGCGGGCTTTAACTACAGCCTAAACAGTGAGTTTGTGTTTGGTTGGGATTCACGCTTTGTTCCGGGGAACGATTACGAGAACGAAAAAGGCAAAGAGATCAAACGCTCTGGCTTCGCAACGCACAACATTTGGGCGGCTTACACACCGACGTTTGCTAAAGACCTAGAGATGAACCTTGGTATCGATAACCTGCTTGATAAGAAGTACGCTGAGCATACTGGTTTTGGTATCTCTTGGGGTTCAGAAAAGTACACCAGCTATGAAGCGGGTCGTAACTTTAAAGCTTCTATCGCTTATAGCTTCTAATCTGCTCTTAGCTGAAAGTTGCTCTAAAAATAGAGAGTTATCAGTATAAGTGCAATGTTTCGTCTTAAAATGAAACAACAAAAAAGCCTTAGTTCAGACTAAGGCTTTTCTGCTTTCTAATGATTGAGTTTCTAATTTTTTGATTTATAAGCGATCTGTTTCTAACGGTTAGCTTTCTAGCGATTGAGCTTGTAACGTCGAATTAAGACACCGCTTCGTAGCGAATATCTTGCAGATTAAAACCTAAATCGATGTCTGTTTTGAGTGCAGAAACGAGCCTACATACGCGAGCCGACTCGATATGATCATCGAATTTCTTACGATACTTTTTCGGTAAGTCTTCAGCTAGGAATGCTGTTTCGATATCAGGGTATGTCGTTAATATCTCTTTGGCTGCTTTTGGCCCTATACCTGGAATTCCGGGGACTTGGCTTGAGCTGACGCCCGTTAATCCCCAGTAATCTGCCAGTTGCTCTGGCTTTACGCCAAATTCCGCTTCGATAAAGGGCTTATCTAGCCAACGGTGTTGGAAATAATCACGGATTTGTAGCGTTGGAGACAACAGTTGGCAGTAGCCCTTATCTGTCGAAATGATAGTGACGGTTTCTCCGTGGTCAGCAACTTTCTTTGCCAATGTTGCAACTAGATCATCCGCTTCATCGCCGTCAGAGAGCAGTGAATCAATCCCTAATTCCCACCAAGCTTGTTGAATCGCATCGAGACCTTTCATCAATGGTTCTGGCATCGGCTTACGGTTTTGCTTATAAGCGGGAAGGACTTCCGCGCGCCAACCTCGATCTTGTAAATGATGATCAAATACCGCAATGATATGAGTGGGCTTTGATTCGTTTAGGATGCGATTAAGAGTGCGAGCTGTCGTGGTGATGGTTCTTGCAATATCGGTTGGGTCCGGCTGAACAGAGTGCACGCGTCGGATGAGGTTCAAGGCATCGATAATAACAAGATGGATAGACATAAGTTTCCACTAAATAGGCAATAAATAAGGGGCTGCTAGCCCCTTATAGTAACGTATCACTTGGTGAGTTGAAACTTTGGTGACGTAAACGTCATGACTTGTTTAATTTTATGCTTGTGGCTTGTTATCAGTTACTTGCCGTTATTCGCTGCTAGGCATAATTTTATAGCAAGGAACATAGTCAGTGCCGCCCGGCAGTTTCATTCGATGCTGTTCAACAAAGTCATTCAGCAGCTGGTCCATTTTTGTCATCAGCTCTTTGTCGCCATCAATGAGGAAGGGGCCATGTTTCTCTATCTCCAAAATACCTTCAGCTTTGACGTTACCTGCCACAATTCCTGAGAAGGCTTTACGCAGATTAGCTGCAAGGCTTTCTGTTTTCTGATTCATATGCAGATCAAGCGCCGCCATAGATTCATGCGTAGGGTCGAATGGCAGTTGGAACTCAGGTTCAATATGCAGTGACCAGTTGTAGCTGTAAGCATCGCCAGTCTCTTTACGGTGAGAGCGTACATCTGGCATTGCCTGCTTCATGATTTTCGCAGCGCGTGCTGGGTCATCAATTACGATCTCATAGTGTTTTTGCGCATCAGGCCCTAAGGTTTCGCCGATGAATTTATCGATTGAGCGGAAGTAAGCTTCACTCTCTTTTGAGCCCGTTAAAACAATTGGCATTGGTTGGTCGACGTTATTTGGGTGCATCATGATCCCTAAGATATACAGCAGCTCTTCAGCCGTACCTGGGCCACCGGGGAAAATAATGATGCCATGCGCCATACGAACGAATGCCTCAAGACGCTTCTCGATATCTGGCATGATCACCAGTTCGTTCACTATCGGGTTTGGTGGCTCAGCCGCAATGATTGATGGTTCAGTTAGCCCTAAGTAACGGTGGTCTGTATAGCGCTGTTTAGCGTGACCAATGGCAGCCCCTTTCATTGGCCCTTCCATTGCCCCCGGTCCACAACCGGTACAGATATTCAGCTCACGCAGGCCAAGTTCATTCCCCACTTCGCGAGTGTATTGGTATTCAGTTGCATTAATTGAATGACCACCCCAGCACACGATCAGGTTAGGTTCGATACCTGGCGTAAGTGCGCCTGCATTTCTCAAAATGCCAAATACAAGGTTGGTAATATGAGTGGCATTGGTCAGGTTGAGTCTTTGGTTATCTGCAAGGTGCATGTTGACGTAGACAATGTCGCGCAACACTGAGAATAAGTGTTCTTGGATACCCTTGATGATTTCACCATCGACAAAGGCATGTTCTGGAGGGTTGCTCAGTTCGAGTTTGATCCCGCGCTCACGACGGACGACCTCAACATCAAACGATTGATATTTATCGAGCAGCTCTTTGGAGTTGTCGGTGTGGCTACCCGAGTTGAGTACCGCTAACGTACAGTTACGATAAAGCTGGTACAGATCACTAGATGCGGTTTTCTTAAGACGCTCAACTTCAAGTTGAGAGAGTAAATCCATGCTACCGGCAGGGCTGATATGAGTGATCATAGTGCCTCCTTGTTGAAAAGAACTAGGGGAGGTTGGAAGTGGCCCTTTAGTTCGAGATGAGAAGCTAACGTTGAAAGTGTTTGGTTAAAGGCGAGAGAATTAACCAGACGAAACGATTACGACAGCGTTGCTCTTTTAAATACAGCATTGCTTGCCAAGAATGCTTGTTAAGCGAATGTTAATCATTAGCTTAGCAAACATTGAGGGATATGGTATGTGATAAGTATTTGAAAAAATGAAATAAATTAAATCTAGGGCAGTCTTAGTCCCAAACAAGTTGGTTGTTACCGCGCTGTTTGGCTTTGTTTAGTGTTTTATTGAGTCGCTCTAATACTTCTTCAGGTGTGTCTGACTCTTTAAACGGAGTACTTGCTGCGCACAAGGTAATTGTGATTTGTTGGTCACGGAATTTGAAAGGTAAGCGGCTGACTTGATTCTGGATGTTTTGAGTCACTTGATGGCAATATTCATCGCTTTGCTCGGGGAGTAGCAAGATGAACTCTTCACCAGAAAAGCGAGCGACAGTATCGGTAGTACCAATTTCTTTGGTGATGGCTCTTGCGATGATCTTGAGTGCTTTGTCACCAGCGGTATAGCCAAAGCTATCGTTAATTGCTTTGAAGTTATCGATATCTAGCAGCACGACTCTTAGTGAGTGTTGTGCGCGAATCCAGCGACGATATTCTAACTCTAAACGATCGGTGAAGGCGGTACGGTTGTAGATCTTAGTCAGAGGGTCAAGCAGCATACGCTGAGCCTGATCTTCTAGACGCTTGCGGTAATCTTGGGTGACTTCATAGAGCGAATCTAATTGGTTTTTTCCGTAGCTCATTCTTTCTATTAGAGCTTGTTCTTTCTGTTCTGCGTGATTCAGTCTTTCTGAAAGAGAGGCAATTTCACTGAGCAGCGGGTTTATCGAAAGTTTTAAGTTATCAATATCCGTTGCTTTATCAACAGAGCTTTGGCTCTTAGTAACAAGTTCATTCAACTCAGAATTAAGACCTTGGCGATGTTCAAAATAGCTTTGGCTCTGGTCGGCGTTTTGATCTGCTGTTTTGATACTAGAAGCGAGCGAGGAATTGAGTTGTTCGATAAATTGTTCAGACTGCTTACGCTCTAGGCTCGTGCCATCAATCACCAGTTTGAGGATCTGAAGTGCTAGCTCAAGTAGGTTTTGTGTTGAAACACCAAGTAGTAGCTTCGCTCTAATATCGGTCAGTAGATCCCCTGATTCACCCTCGAAGTCGAGTTCAGTGATCAGGTGTTGTAATTCGTTTGATAGTTCGGAAAGGAGTTCTTGTTCAGTTGATTGATCTACGTCGGCAAAATGAGTGCGTGAGTTGTTTGCCATAATCTTAATGGCACGCTCATAAATACTGAGAAGCTTCATCGCATAGTCGACTTTTTGACTGCCATGACACTCGGAGAAGCTAAGTAAGTTTCTTAGATCGCGCTTTAGCTGTGCCGGAAGGCCAGTTATACGCTGCAGCGTTTCCCCACTGTGCTTAATACTATCATCCAGATATCCGTTCTGTTTATCCATAGCCAACGTTTTTTGCTTGAGCATCCTTTCTAATACTGCCAACTTGGGGATCATTGAGCTAATGTCTTTTTGCTTTTCGAGCTCTTCCCTAAGGGCAATGAGATTTTCATCTAAATGAGTGTTGCTGCCAACACATGCATCACTTAAAGACGTAACGATACGCTTGAGAACTTTTTGTTCTCGAATAAATTTGAACGAGGTATCTCTTTGCGTCAAGCGGACTTGATCCAACTGATATTTCAGCTGGTGGAGTTGCGCCTGAATGTCTTTTTCAAGAATGCCCATAGATGTATTAATTAGCGCCGCGTAGATCGTACTCGATCGTATAGATGAAATTCCGTGACCTTGATAATAACAAAACTAAAAATAAGGTCACGACCTACGACGTTTAACCGCTCGCAAATCAGTCATCTTTTAGCATTTTTTTGATATTGTCCTCATTCTGGTGTGAGGATTGTATCTTTATTAACCCTTGATTAATCGCATGTTTACAAGCCTCTCTTATGTTACCCGTTGCAAGGCTCGCTGCGGGGGCATTGTCGATGGCTTTAAGGTAAACCCATTGGCTACTGCGTTCTTTGAGGCTGATTTCACGTGCCAGGTTGGTCGACATTAATAGTACATCGAGGAGTTCTTGGTCGTTAATCGCGGTATAAGCGCGTGGCAAGAACGGGTAGTCAGCGATGCCCATGCGGACGGTTCGATTAATGTTTCGCTCTGGTTCGAAGTGATTAATCCAAGATTGAATCTTTCTGAACATAGCCTCAGGCGATGTATCACGGTCAGCATTTGGTTCGATGTAAAGCAAGTTCGCATCCGAGAAGTGGTAGACGCGCGCAGGACCTTCAAGCTTAGATTTAAGGAACTCGCCGAAAGCATCTTCGAGCTCTAAACCTGCTTTATAACCGTTCTGAGTGTACATATTGCGTAGGAACGGTAAATCTATCATCACAAAGCGTAAACGGTCGTTGAGTGGTTCATGAATCAACTCACCAAGTTGCCATTGTTCGAAGTTTTGGCTGGTTTGTTCTAGAGAATTTGATAGCTTCGCGTTCAGCATTCTTAGATTTGGAAGCTTTGAGCGTGAGTGTGTAAATAGGTCGGTACGCAGTGAATCCATTTCCGTGACTAAGGTTTGAATGATGTAGCCTCGGCGTAGCACAAAGAAGAACAAGACAATGCTGAACAAAAATAAGGCGAACGATATTTTCTGGAACTTATGGTGCTCAAGTTTGTATTTCTCTAATTCTTGTTCTTGACCTGCATAGTGGAGCGTTTGCTCGGCAAACTCTTTTTGTTGGCGGAATGCGTCTTCACCAACACGGTTGAGTTTTTGTTGTTCCAAAGAGACAAGGATATTGTATTGTTTGAGATTTGCTAGCGCTTGTTGTGGACGCCCTGCTTGCTCATAACCTAAAGAGAGCAAGTGGTAGGAGTGTTGCGACAGGCGCATGTTTTCTACCTGACGCGAAATCTTGAGCGCACGTGTCGCATGCTTAATTACATCTTCGCTTTCTTGTAGGTGGTATGCCAAACCTGCGGATAAGAGTGCAGCGCGGCCTTCCAATTTAGGAATGTCGGAATACTCCAGCAGTTCAAGAGCTCGTGCTAGGTATTGCTCGGCTAGAGGGTAGTTATAAAGTCGTAAGTAAGTCGCAGATAAACTTAGACGAATGTCAATGACTTGGTAGATGTCTCGGTCTGTACTCTCATGATCAAGGACATTGAAAAAGTGCACGAGGGCAAGGTTATATTTGCCTTGATTGAAGTACACATCACCCATCTTTTTTAGTACTTGCGCTAATATGGGAGAGCTTTCAAAATTATCATAAAAGTCAGCAGCTTGAGACAGGTGCTCTAGAGCTTTATCTAATACTTGACGTTCAAAGAAAAGCTGTGCAAGTAGGCGGTTTACTTTAGCCAAGCGCGAACTCAGGTTACCTTCTACTGATTTCCAGTAGCCGTACAATAACTCAGATAGTGCATGGTTGTACTCTTTATGGGTAAGATAAAACTCGCCGACGGTGATGTGATAATCAATGACGACTTTTTCCGAGTGACGCTGTTCTAGGTAAGTTTTTGCTTCTTGATAGAGTTTTTCTGCTTCCCCTACGTTGTTGTTATAAGAGGAAATGTCGGCTTTCAACATGATTAAGCGATAGGTAATCCCTTCCGTCAGGCGTAAGGTCTTATTAACCGACTCTAAGCTTGTTTCTATTTTTTTTAGCTCTGATTCTGCTTGGGCAGATTTTCTGTCCGTAAGCCAAAGTAACCTAACTTTAAGTATTTCCAGATCTAACTTTAGATACTCAAGCTTATAGGTTTTTGCTAGCTCAGAGGCTTTGTCGATGTGCTGAATCGCAATACGAATGTTGCCTAGATTAAACTCTGCTTTCGCTAAGATCTTATACGCATCGATACTGCTGTTCGGGGTTCTAATCGAAGAGTCGGCCTCTTCACGAGAAATAGCTGACGGGCTCTTTTCGCGTTGATCTGAAAGGATACGTAGCGTTAGGTAGCTGTTGGCCATTCGTTTTGCTTGGCTCGGTTCTATCTCAACCAAGTTATTGGCTTCATTGAGGAGCGCCGACGAATAGACCGACGCATTAACCGATGTGCTTAAGCTTAAAATGAATAGACTAACAACGTATAACCAACGCATTTCAATGTCCCTTTAAAGATTTTGTAGGTTCAAATAAGTTTGGGCGGTTCACGCCGATTATTGGCGAGCCATACGCTTATTGTGGCTTGGTCTATCTTGCTCAGTTGAACGGTATGGATTGATATCCAGACCGCCACGACGCGTGTAACGTGCAAATACGGTTAGCTTCGATGGTGCACAGTATTTCATGATGTCAGTGAAGATACGCTCAACACATTGTTCGTGGAATTCGTTATGCTCGCGGAAAGAAACTAAATAGCGTAGCAGAGCTTCACGGTCAATTTGCTTTCCGGAATATGCGATCTCTACGCTGCCCCAATCCGGTTGATTGGTAATTAAGCAGTTTGACTTCAATAAGTGACTATGTAGAGTTTCTTCTACTTCTTGCTCGCCAGCAGCCCCTTCAAGCAGTGACGCTTCAAAATCATAGCTGGTGATTTGGATGTCTTGATTGTCGATACAGTCACCTTCCATCGTCACGATAGGTTGGTTGGTGTAATCGGTTACTGAGTTTACATTCACAATCACAGACTCGCCTGCACATGCCGACAAATCTTGAGTTAGACGCTCAGTGACTTGATCCCAGTTTTCAAACTGAGTTTGGTTGTAGCTGTTTAGGTACAGCTTGAAAGATTTTGACTCAATCAAATTTTGGCTGGTTGCCGGAATGAACACTTCACCAACAGCCACTTGTGGTAAGCCATTGGTGTTTAGCCACGAAAGCTCGTACATCGTCCAAATATCATGACCAACAAAAGGTAACTCTCCGTTTAGCGCAAGATCATTACGATTAAGGCTACGAGGTACTGGTTGCAATAAACTTGCATCGTATTGGTTAGAGTACTCAGTTTTTTGGCCTAGGGTTAAACCCGCTAGCTCTTTTGCGTCAGAATATTTGCTCATACTTTCGTTTCAAATTCGATTAGAATGGGGTCGATTTTACTGAATCCCCATTATCCTGTCATTAAGTCATCGCTTAATCGGCACGGAAAGGGCTCGGATTCTATTTATTATTTTGTGTTTAGGAGATTTTCATGACTCAACGCGCTCAAGACGCACTACTTTCTTTCAGTCAGCGATACGTTGACGCGTGGCAGCAGCAACACCAAAGCTTACCTCGTAATGAGGAGTTAGTGGACATCGTATCGCCATGCGTAGAAGAAAAGAGTGGTGATGCCGTGTTGTGGAAACACTATCCACGTGAGCAATTCGCAGATTTCACCAATGTTGAAACGGGTATTGAGTTGACTCTGCATGAAGACGTCAAGACTTTCTACGGCGCACAATTTAGTGCGGATATGAACGCGACTTTTGATGGTAACGAACTGACTCTGTTACAGATTTGGAGTGATGAAGATTTCGAATGCCTACAAGAAAACATCTTAGGTCACCTAGTGACTCAGCGTCGTTTGAAGCTAAAACCAACGGTTTTCATTGCCGCGACTGATGCTGAACTGGATGTTATCTCTATCTGTAACCTAACGGGTAACGTAATCCTAGAGCGCTTAGGCACCAAAAATCGTGATGTACTAGCCGAGACATTGGCAGAATTTTTAGAAAAGCTACAACCAGCGGTATAAATAGATGTACGTACTAGAACTTCAATTTGAGTGTTTTGATAACACAACGGTAAGCGCTGTCGATAAGGCGGTTAATGGCTTAATGGATGCTCTTCGTTATAACGGACAAGTGTTAGGTCGTGAGTTTCCAATCGTGATGGGTGACGGTGAATTCTATGTTCGCGTTGTGTGTCCGGAGCAAGATAGCTTACACCCACGTAATCATTCAGACTTCGTCAAAGTCTGTTTCGAGCGCTTATCTGCGGCGAGTTTATTAGCGCCTAAGATGCGTCTGCTTGGCCGAGACCTTAATTCCGAAGAAGTAGCCGAAGATGAAACACCAAGTTGGCAGGTGTTATACACGACATTCGTACACACTTGTTCACCGCTGCGCAGCGGCGATAGCTTGTTACCTATCCCACTATATCGCAACCCGCCGACATTTAATGGCGATCATAAAGCCGTACTGAAATGGCAGACCGAATGGCAAGCCTGTGATGAAGTGCAAATGGGTGGTGGTTGCCGTGCTGAACATGCAACGCTAACCGAGATCAGTGATACTAAGAGTGTGCTGTTTAAACGCGGTTGGGGTCTAAGAGGGCGCATTGAATTTCTGACTAAGATTCCAACTTACTACTACTTATATCGTGTCGGTGGGATCAGCCTGAAAGATGAAAAAGAGCGCAAATGCCCACAATGTGGTGGTGAATGGCTGTTAGATGCGCCGATCCACGATATTTTCTATTTCAAGTGTGATGATTGCCGTCTGGTATCCAACATTTCTTGGGATCACCTCAAGTAATCGACTTCGTTTGATTCACCCTGAGAAGCTTTACTTTCTAGCAAACTTTCATCATTTAAAAAGGGGCTGACATTGAGTCAGCCCCTTTCGGTATCTATAAGTGTCTATTTAAGCTGATTACCAACCTTTAACTACGCCACCTTGGAAGATGTCAGAAGCTGCGTTGTACACTTCTTCAGTTTGATATGCTTTAACGAAGTTTTGTACGTTCTCTGCATTTAGGTTGTCTTCACGAGAAACGATTAGGTTCACGTATGGAGAATCTTTGTCTTCAACGAATACGCCGTCTTTTTGTGGAGTCAGGTTGATAGAGCTCGCGTAAGTAGTGTTGATGATAGATAAAGTTACATCATCAAGAGAACGTGGCAGTTGAGCTGCGTCTAGTTCAACAATCGTTAGGTTCTTAGGGTTACCAACGATGTCACGAACGGTAGCTAGAAGACCTGCACCTTCACGAAGTTCAAGTAAACCTTGCTGCTCAAGAAGCAGTAGAGAACGACCTAGGTTTGTTGGGTCGTTTGGTACAGCGATACGAGCACCATCTTGGATTTCGTCTACCGATTTAACTTCTTTAGAGTAACCTGCA
Organism: Vibrio sp. 10N.286.46.A8; assembly: GCF_041470165.1. Classification (NCBI taxonomy): domain Bacteria; kingdom Pseudomonadati; phylum Pseudomonadota; class Gammaproteobacteria; order Vibrionales; family Vibrionaceae; genus Vibrio; species Vibrio sp. 10N.286.46.A8. The sequence goes on along the minus strand of NZ_JBFRLX010000035.1, from coordinate 74,583 downwards.
ATAGGGTAAACAAAAGTGTTACCTGCGACCGTTAGCTTGTAACCACGGTCAGCAACTTGCTGATCTAGGTACGGCGTGTGTTGGAATGCATTGATGTCGATAGAACCATCATCTAGCGCTGCGTTAGGTGTTACATAATCCGTAAAAGTGACCAGTTCAACATCCAGGCCGTATTGCTCTTTCGCGACTTTAGCTGCTACTTCAGCAACTTGTGCTTCTGCACCTGCCATTACGCCAACTTTGATCTTAGAAGTATCGACTTCTTTATCACCACAACCTGCTAGTACTAGCGCTGAAGCTACTGCTGCAATAGTAAGTAAACCTTTAAGGTTAAATTTCATAATAATCTCCTTTTAATAAATCTATTTAATTTGGTTCAGACGACTTTGATTTTGGTCTGTAAGTCGTTATCTGTGGTCAACGCGGCGAACTAATGAATCACCGATTGATTGAATAATTTGTACTAGCACAATCAACATGACGACTGTTACTGCCATAATGGTCACATCGTAGCGGTGAAATCCGTAACGAATCGCGACATCACCTAGGCCACCACCACCCACAGTTCCAGCCATTGCCGAGTAACTCACAAGAGTCACTAGCGTAATCGTCACTGAGTTGATGATAGTCGGCAGTGCTTCAGGAAGCAGAACCTTATTGATGATTTGTGTGGGTGTTGCGCCCATTGACTGAGCTGCTTCCACTAGACCTGTTGGTACTTCAAGTAGTGCACTCTCGATAAGTCGAGCTACGAATGGGATAGCACCAATCGTCAGCGGAACAATCGCTGCGGTTGTACCGATGAAGGTACCAATCAGCATCTTAGTGAGAGGGATGATCGCTACCATCAGTACTAAGAAAGGCACAGAACGGCCCACGTTCACAACCGCACCAAGAATTTTGTTTAGCTTGGTGTTCTCTAACAGGCCACCTTTTTTAGTCGTGTGTAGAATAACGCCTAATGGAATACCGACAGCGAAACCAACGATGCCAGCAACAGCAACCATGTAAAGTGTCTCGCCTGTTGCTTCCAATAGAAGGTTGCCGTTAAGGCTGATCCAGTCAGCAATCTCGTTGAAACTAAAGGACATAACCAAGCACCTCTACTTTTACATTGTTGTCGCGTAGGAATTGGATAGCAGCATTATCATCGGCTTCGTTACCGAACAGCTCAGCGACCATCATGCCGAACTTCACGCCGCCGGCGTAATCGAGGTCAGAGCTTAAGATGCTGACATCGATATTGAATTTACGAGCAATTTGCGTCATCAGCGGAGCATCAACCGTTGCACCAGTAAACTCAAGACGTACTAATGGGTAGCTACTGTTAACACGAGTTTCTTGCAAACGCGCTTGATAATCTTCAGGGATAGATAGGTCTAGCGTTGAGCGAATAAACTGATGTGCTAGCTCTGTCTTAGGGTGTGCGAATATGTCGCCAACTGTACCTTTCTCTACTAGCTCGCCACCGCCAATGATCGCGACTTCGTGACAAATGCTCTTAACTACGTCCATCTCGTGCGTAATAAGTAGGATCGTGATGTGTAGCTTGCGGTTGATTTCACGTAGCAGCTCAAGAATAGATTGAGTCGTTGCTGGATCCAGAGCACTGGTCGCTTCATCACACAGTAGTACTTTCGGGTCTGAAGCTAGCGCACGAGCAATCGCGACACGCTGCTTTTGACCACCACTTAAGTTCGCAGGGTAGGTATCACGCTTATCCGATAGGCCGACAAGCTCAAGTAGTTCACTCACTTTCGCTTCAATCGCAGCTTTATCTTTACCAGCAAGCTCTAAAGGCAGTGCTACATTGTTAAATACAGTACGAGAAGACAGCAGATTGAAGTGTTGGAATATCATGCCGATGTTACGGCGTGCTTCGCTAAGTTCTGATTTGCTGAGTTTTGTCAGGTCGATACCGTCAACAATCACTTCACCTGATGTTGGAGCTTCCAACATGTTTACACAACGGATAAGGGTACTTTTGCCTGCACCTGAAGAGCCGATGACTCCAAAGATTTGACCTTGAGGTATGTGGAGGTTGATATCAATTAAGGCATTGATTTCTTTAGTGCCTTGATAAAAAACCTTATTGACTTGATTCACTTTAATCATAGAGAAACCCGTGCAGGTAGAACAGAATAATATATTGATGACTCACTCGATTTACAGATGATGCTATGGTGTTCTATGATCTAAGTCAATAGATATTTTTACGTCTAGACGGCTAAACGCGAGTTGCGAAGTTAAACTAGAAACAAATCGTTAACGAACGCAAAACTAAATAGATAGTGATGAAGCAAATAAAGCGTGTAATAATTAATGATTAATAGAGAGTTGATAGAGAACTGAATTTTGTCTAAACCTGCTGTTTTTTTAGATCGTGATGGTGTGATTAACGTTGATCACGGCTACGTACATGATGAACATGACTTTGAATACATCGATGGTGTGTTTGAAGCGGCGAAAGCGTTTAAAGATATGGGTTATTTATTGGTGTTAGTGACCAACCAATCTGGTATTGCTCGCGGCATGTTTAGTGAAGACCGTTTTCTTTCTCTAACGCAGTGGATGGATTGGAACTTTGTTGATAACGGCGTTGAGCTAGATGGTATTTATTACTGCCCGCACCACGCTGAGCACGGTGTTGGTGACTACAAACAAGATTGTGAATGTCGTAAGCCAAAGCCAGGCATGTTCATTTCTGCGCGTGACTTTCTGAAGATTGATATGGCTAACTCGGTCATGATCGGCGATAAAGCTGAAGACATGATGGCTGCAGAAGCAGCGGGTGTTGGCACTAAAGTACTGGTAAGAACCGGTAAGCCAATCACTGAAAAAGGTGAAGCGCTTGCAAGTGTCGTGCTTGACAGTATTAAAGATGTACCAGCATTCTTAAAAGGTTAAGACACTAAGTCTCTTTCACTTAGATATAAGGGTTATTCACTATATAAAGATGAGGAACGCAGTATGAAAGCATTGTTGATAGCATCTCTATGTACGGTAGCGTTATTCGGATGCTCTAAATCAGCAGCTCCTGAGACTGAGAGCGCAGTATCGGACGATCAATTCGTGACTTATCAATGTGAGTCTGACGCTTCATTTAAGGTCGCTTACCTTGGTGATGAAAAAGCGGTATTACGTTTACCCGAGAATGAATATCGCCTCACTCAAATAGCGGCAGGCTCAGGAACGAAGTACATCTTAGATGATGGAACCTCTGAACTGATCAATAGCGTAACTTTACGAACTAAAGGTGACAATGCACGTCTAGAACTTGGTCGTGTTATCTATAAAAACTGCCGAAAGTAGGTCATAGTTATCTACTAGGATTTACAAACAGTTAAGTGAGGGAGTTCGCCCTCACTTTTTCTTTATCTTCCCTTTAACGTCAGACTTTTTATGAGCAAAAAACTCACTATTCTCGATATTGCTAAGCTGTCCGGTGTTGGTAAGTCTACCGTATCTCGCGTTCTGACCAATGATCCCAAAGTAAAACCTGAAACCCGTGAAAGGGTGGAAAGAGTCATTCAAGAATCAGGGTACACGCCTTCGAAGTCTGCGCAGTCGATGCGTGGTGGCAGTCAAAAAGTCATCGGTGTCATCATCTCTCGTCTGGATTCCCCCTCTGAAAACAAAGCGGTAAGTACGATGCTGGCCGAATTGTATCGAGCGGATTACGATGTCGTGATCATGGAAAGTCAGCTTGATAGAGAAAAAGCCAATGAGCATCTGCAGGTTCTCAAGCGTCGCAATGTAGATGGCATCATTGTGTTTGGCTTTACTGACTGCGATATTCCTGCAATCGAAGCTTGGGAACACAAAGCCGTAGTGATTGCTCTGGATACCGAGAACGTGACGTCGATTAACTATGATAACCAACAGGTGATCAATAGTGCGTTAACGCATCTATCGGAGCTGGGGATCTCTGACGTTGGCTTCATTGGCGTTGATCCTAGCGATAAATCAACCGGTGAACTGCGTCTTAAGGCCTATCTCGAGTGGTGTGAAAGCGCTGGAGTGATTGCCAATTATCGTACTGGCCAACTTCATCATGAAAGTGCGTATCAGCTAGTGGATGAGGTACTGACTCCTACCACTCAAGCACTTGTTTGTGCTAGCGACACATTGGCTCTTGGTGTAATCAAACGTCTGCAAGAACTACAACGTGAAGATGTGGTGGTGACCGGTGTTGGTGGCAATGATCTTCTCTCTTTCTTGTTTCCGCGAGTATTTAGTATTGACCCTGGGTATCAATCTGCGGGTAAGTTGGCCGCTAATTTATTGATCTCTCAGCTTTTAGGTAATGCAGAGATCTCTCATCACACTCAATCACCTATTCTATAATCCACTCAATCAAGCGAAATTGAACCGCTTAGATTAAAATTAGAGTGTGATCTCTTTCAATTAATGGGACTGTTCCCATTTTAATTTATCATTCATGTGGGCATTATAATAACCGTGATTGGGAATGTTCCCATGAGTCTAAATCCGAGTGGTTATCGCTGCATGGTTTAGATGAGTAATTGAATGAAACCAGGGTGGGGTAGTATGAGTAAGATAGCGAAGCAAGACGTTGCGCGTCTTATCGAGTTAGTCGGTGGCAAAGAGAATATTGCGAGTGTCAGCCATTGTCTGACTCGACTGCGTTTTGTATTGAATGATACGGAACAAGCGAACAAAGCAGAATTGGAGAAGCTTAAGCTGGTAAAAGGCTGCTTTACTAACGCAGGTCAATTTCAAGTGGTTATTGGCACCGAGGTTGATGAGGTGTACGCCCTTCTTATTGAGCAAACCGGTAAAGATGCATCATCAAAAGATGAGGCGAAACTAGCGGCTCGCCAGAACATGAACTTCCTTGAGCGTGGTATCTCCCATTTAGCCGAAATTTTCGTACCACTGCTACCAGCCATTATTACGGGTGGTTTGATTCTTGGTTTCCGTAATGTGATTGGCGACATTCGCATGTTCGACGGCAAAACCTTGGTTGAGATAAGCCAATTCTGGGCTACCGTTCATTCTTTCTTGTGGTTGATTGGCGAAGCGATCTTCTTCTTCCTACCGGTTGGTGTGTGTTGGGCAACGGTTAAGAAACTCGGCGGAACCCCTATTTTGGGTATCACGCTCGGTGTGACCTTGGTTTCCCCACAATTGATGAACGCTTACATGATAGGTAAATCGGTACCTGAGGTGTGGGACTTTGGTTTGTTCGTGATTGAGAAAGTCGGTTATCAAGCTCAGGTGATCCCTGCGATGTTAGCGGGCGTGGCTCTGGCTTTCATTGAGACCAACCTTAAGCGCATTGTACCCTCTTATCTGTACCTAGTTGTCGTGCCATTTGTCTCGATCATCTTGTCTGTGATTCTGGCTCACGCCTTTATTGGCCCATTCGGTCGTATGTTGGGTGATGGTGTGGCATTCGCTGCCAAAGTGGCAATGACAGGTGACTTCGCGGTTCTTGGTTCAGTGGTCTTTGGCTTCCTATACGCACCTTTGGTTATTACGGGTATTCACCACACAACCAACGCTGTGGACTTACAACTGATGCAAGACTTAGGTGGCACACCAATCTGGCCTTTGATTGCGCTATCAAACATTGCACAAGCTTCAGCGGTTGTCGGCATCATCATTTTGAGTAAGCGCGAAGGCGAACGAGACATCTCGGTACCTGCGGCAATCTCTGCGTACTTAGGTGTGACGGAACCAGCGATGTACGGCATCAACCTTAAATACAAATTCCCAATGCTGAGCGCAATGATCGGCAGTGCCGCAGCGGCTGCAATCTGTGGTAGTGCAGGTGTGATGGCGAATGGTATCGGTGTTGGTGGCTTGCCGGGCATCTTATCGATTCAACCTCAATATTGGTCGATTTACTTAGTCGCGATGCTGGTGGCGGTTGTACTGCCGATAACGCTGACATTGTTCTTCTATAAACGAGCACAGATGAAAGGCGAGCTAGAAACCGCCAACGCGTAATGCATTTAACAAGCGATGATTCAATTGAGTCATCGCTTTTCTCTTAGTTATAGCTTTTTCTCTCAGTTATAACGGCTATTCGACCATGATTTGCATGGTGATTTTTATTTTATATTTTCTGGTAAGTGAGTGTTAGAGATGGCGATGACTGAACATGATGAAAGCTGGTGGAAAACCGCGACCATCTATCAAATCTACCCAAAGAGCTTCTGCGACAGTAGCAGTAAGGGTACTGGCGATATCAAAGGGATCATTTCGAAACTGGATTACCTCAAACATTTGAGTGTAGATGCGATTTGGCTAACCCCAGTTTACGCGTCACCCATGATCGACAATGGTTACGATATCTCAGACTACTACGCGATTAACCCTCAATTCGGCACTATGGAAGACTTCGACTTATTATTGTCTGAAGCGCACCAACGTGGCATTCGCATCGTGATGGATATTGTGGTCAACCATACTTCAACAGAGCATGCATGGTTTCAGTCTGCATTGGGTGACAAAAACAGCCCATACCGCGATTACTACATCTGGAAAGACCCTGTGAACGGCCAAGCACCAACCAACTGGCAGTCTAAATTCGGTGGTAATGCATGGGAAATGGATAAGGCCACTGGGCAATACTTCCTGCATTTATTTGCGAAAGAACAGGCCGACCTTAACTGGGAGAATCCGGTTGTACGTGAAGAAGTAAAAGATGTCATCAGCTTCTGGGCTGAGAAGGGCGTCGATGGTTTTCGCTTGGACGTAATCAACCTGATTTCAAAGCAGCAAGATTTCCCAAATGATGATATCGGTGATGGTCGCCGTTTCTATACCGATGGCCCACGAGTGCACGAATACCTGAAAGAGATCAGCGAAGCGGTATTCCAAAAATACGGTAGCGTAACCGTCGGCGAGATGTCTTCAACCACGTTGGAACATTGTCAGCAATACTCAAACGTTGATAACAGCGAGCTATCAATGGTGTTTAACTTCCACCACCTTAAGGTTGATTACACTAATGGTGAAAAGTGGACCAATGCGCCGTTTGATTTCTTACAGCTCAAATCGATCTTCAATCATTGGCAAACTGGCTTAAACGGAAAAGGGTGGGGCGCACTATTCTGGTGTAACCATGACCAACCACGAGTGGTGAGCCGCTTAGGTAACGATCAACAATATCGCGTTGAATCAGCCAAGATGCTTGCCGCCTCGGTTCACATGATGCAAGGCACACCTTATATCTATCAAGGTGAAGAGATTGGCATGACCAACCCGGGTTACACCGAGATCAGCCAGTATCGTGATGTAGAGAGTACCAATATGTACGACATCATGGTTAACCGTGACAGTGTTACTCATGAAGATATGATGGCGATTTTAGCGCAGAAATCTCGTGATAACTCTCGTACACCAATGCAATGGAACAGTGAGCCTTACGCTGGCTTTTCGCTATCACAGCCATGGTTAGATGTTTCGAATAACTACACTGAGATCAATGCTGAGCAAGCGCTTGAAGATAAAGACTCGGTCTTCTATTTCTATAAGAGTTTGATTGAATTGCGTAAAGAAGTGCCGGTGATTACTCATGGTAGCTATCAAGACCTACTGCCTGAACATCCATCCATTTTTGCGTATGTTCGTGAGAGTGAAGAACAAACTCTGCTGTGCATTAACAACTACTATGGTAAAGAGGCTGAATGCGTTTTACCTGAACGTTTTGAGATGGCGAAGGCTAAGAGCTTGTTGTCTAATTATCAAGTGAGCGAGAGTTTAGTGGCGTCTCATCATCAAGTTTTGCGACCTTACGAGACTCGCATTCTCTTGATCGAAGGTTAGCCTTGTTTTTATTTCAATCGGCTTGATTCTTATTCCCCTTAAAGGATTCGGCTGTTAAAAGGCTTTGGAGTGCTCCCCAAAGCCTTTTTTATTGTTTGCGGTTTCGCGGTCAAGTTTAGGTTTAGTGAATCTAAGTCAAGGCTAGCTAATTGAGGTCAGTATCGCTGCTGATTCTTCAATAGTAGATTGCTCTACAGACATCAATTCAATATGTTCAATTAAGCCGATACTTGGGTTGAACCAGCGCTCTGATGATGTGCCAAATTCTGCGGAATCCATGCCTTCACAGTTGATGTTGTAGGTGTTTTTCTCTGTTAGGTTCGCAGCTTCGATTAATTTATCAGAGATCTTGAAACTCTTACGTACACCTGTTTCTTCAATCTGTTGTTGCCATGTGACTCGGCACGAGGCGTCAGTTGGAAGGCTTGCTACCCACGAGTGATCTTCAAAGTCATTCAGCATGTTAGCGACTGCTTCGCCATCTAACGTGACTTGTAACGAAACGGTTTCCTCACTGATATCAATGATCGGGTTGCTCTCTTTTACGTCTGTTCCTTTCAAACGGAACATTGGGCTGCTGTACATCATTCTTGTGATGTATTGGCTACCAATGAAGTAAGCGTTGGTGATTTCGTGTAACCCACGGTCGGGGCCTGCAAAATAAATGCTGCCGTCTTCTTGTGTACCTTCAGCATTCGTCATGATGTCTTCAGAAACATAAAATTCGGTGATGCCGTAATTGATTAGGTCGTTGATAACTTGAACTACCGCTTCATTACCTGTCTCTTCTTTTAAACCAGCAATGATGAGTTCACCGCTTACAGGTGTGAAGCTCATTATCATCACGCCTTCAGTCTGACCATCTTTGGTAAATGAGTAGCCTAATGTTGTTTCTGATTTAGGGGCAAATGCAGAGCTCTCAATAGGGTAATCAACCTGATTGTTTGGACCTTTGTTACCATCTGTTGAACCAGAAGAAGAGCCGCCTCCGCCGCCACAACCATAGAGAGCAAAGAGAGAGGTTGCTAGCAGCGTCATTGTTTTTTTCATGTTGAACATTCCTAAAGTTGGAAGCCCTTGGTGGGCCCGATGTTTTTAGGAATGCTATTGTTTGAGGAGTGAATAGGGCAAAAAACGAAGTCACATAAGATCTTAATATATATTTAAGTTATTTATCTGAAAGGTTTTTTTGTTTTCCTTTGAGAATTGTTGCCCGACTGCGGTGCAGTAGTTAAGCATTAAGTTTTCCCACTGCTTTATGATCAGAGGCTCTTTAACGCTTAGCTTTAAGCTCTTCCAAGGTTGTAGGCAGGTCGATTTTGATTCAGGTTTGGATAGTCGAGCGAATAGATCTTCGGATGGAACCACTCTTAATAACGCAACCAGAGACTCCATGTAGTTCAGGCGGAACTTCTCCATGTTGTCTTGCTTATAAGCAATGTGAGAAACCATCATATAAACCAACGCATTTTCGATCGTAGAGTTGCCTGAGGTATTGGTCAGAAGCTCTTTTGCGGTTTGCAGGTCTCTTAGTTTGAAATGAATGATACCAAGCCACAGCTTCAGTTCGTCTGGTAGTCGGTTAAAACGAGTTTGAACAAGGTTAGTGAACGCGACGAGCTTCTTCTGATCTGTTTCAAATAGCGCAAGTTGACGCGCAATCAGAGTCGACGTCATGGTATTGAGCTTGATGCCATCCAGCGCTATGGCTTTTCCACTTAGCAATTCGCTGACTTCGGCATTGTCGACTGACCATTCTGGTGGTAATGGTGCTGGCAGTGCAAAGTAGTTAGCTAGCTCTCGGTTGATCTCCATAAGGCTGCTGCTGATATTATTGACATCAATAGAGTAAACACCACCAAATGCGAGCTTCCCTGAGTTTGGGTAAATCAGGCTTATCTTTGCGATAAGGCGTTTGTCCACTTCTTGATCTTTGAGCTGAATGTTAAGCAGGTAATCACTGGTACGCATGTTCTTTGCGCCCGGAAAGAAGGGAGAGCTATCAATAGGGTCAAGGAAGTAGCTTGGCGCATCTTGGTTAGCAAGATCGGTGTAGGCGTATTCAATCTGCTGTTGAAGTAATAATGCTTTTACGACTTTTCGGTATTTTCTGGAATTATCACCAATGGCATCCAATCGATTCAGGAGGAGTTCGACCTTAGGAATCAATCGTTGGTCGCGTTCAACTTCGGAGGCTCGAGTCGAAGATTGCCAAAGCATATAACCCATTACCGCAGTGCTGATCAGCAAAGCCAAAGACACTACAACAAGCCAGGGGTTAACTGGATTGGAGGCAAATCCTTTTTGTCTGGTTGGAGGTTCTATTGTGGCATCATCCGCTGCGGTTTCAGGGGGAACCGTGGAAAAGCTAACCGAGCTAGGGTTAAGGAAGTAGCCCTTGCGCGGGTAAGTCACCAGTATTTTGGTCGCATCGCTATTAGGCAAATGTTTTTGAAGTATTGAACGTAAGGTACTGATTCGGTTTGTCAGAACATTTTTGGAAATGAAGCTACTTTGCCATATAGATTCAATAATGTACTCGGCAGAGAGCGGCTGACCAACGCTGGTAAGAAATAACTCTAAGAGCTCGATAGAACGAGGTTCTAAATCAATGACCTGCTCGTCGCAGCTAAAGACTCGTGTGTTGGGGTTGAATTCCAAACCTTCAATATAAATAGAGGCTTGTTGGTCTTTGGCGCTAGAGAGGTAATCTTGCATAGAAAAGGCGACGGTTTATAAAACCTAAATTCTAGCTGTTTTTGTTATTAAAAACAGCTAGTAATTCATAGGGGAATTGGTATTAAGACGCGTAATTCACCGAGTAGCGAGTTGGTTTGTGGTTCATTGCCAATACGATGTTCAATACTGCGGTGCCTAATACAGATACGGCAATCACCCAAGGTGATACAAAGAAGAAGGATGCAAACAGAATACAGGCATCAATGGCCATTTGGGTTTTGCCTACTGAGATACCGTAGCGATCTTGAATGAACAGACACAATACGTTGAAGCCACCCAAGCTCGAGCGATGACGGAACAAGATCAACATGCCTAAGCCCATTAATAAGCCGCCAGCGACTGCACAGTAAATTTCATTATGAACGTCTAACGAAATCACCAAGTATAAATGGTCGGCAAATACAGACACTAAAAATCCAGAGATGGCACTGCTTATTGCGAAGTGACGACCAAATCGTTTCCAAGCTAATAAATAGAATGGACAGTTGGCCACAAAGTACAAAATACCAAAGGTTACAGGTAAGAATTGACTCAAAAGCAGAGCCAAGCCAGTAGTACCACCGGTAAGCAGATTTGCTGACTGTAAAAAGAAGACGCCTAACGCCACTAAAAACGTGCCAGTAAGAATGGCTACCCAATCTTCTTTACGTGAGTGTTTTTCCATCGTTTTTATAATTACCTAACCAATAAAGGCGTGCATAGTAGAGAAAAACCTTAGCTTTCGGTAGCTTGAGGTGCAAAATTAAGGTAAACCTATGTAATCTGCGTTTTACAGGGTGTAAAGCGTAAAATTGACAGTAAGCGTCATCTTTGGTTGGATAAGCTCAATAACCATGATGAATCTTATTTGTGATTATGAAAAAACTGCATGATAAAATTGCAATTAGCTCTTTATGACCTAGATCAAATTATGTAGAATGCGTCACATCAAAACGGTGACGGAAACGTTTGCTTTCGGTCGTTGTGTGGTTTTTTTGAAACTTTCAGTACAATCTGAGTCAGGAGATACAGATGCTTAAGCGTGACATGAACATTGCTGATTACGATGCGGACCTATTCGCAGCTATCCAAGAAGAAACTCTTCGTCAGGAAGAGCACATCGAACTTATCGCTTCAGAAAACTACACAAGCCCACGTGTAATGGAAGCTCAAGGTTCTCAACTTACAAACAAATACGCTGAAGGCTACCCTGGTAAGCGTTACTACGGTGGTTGTGAGTTCGTAGATAAAGTTGAAACTCTAGCAATCGAACGTGCATGTGAACTGTTTGGCGCTCAATACGCGAACGTACAACCTCACTCAGGTTCTCAAGCAAACAACGCTGTATACATGGCACTACTGAATGCTGGCGATACTGTTCTAGGTATGAGCCTAGCGCACGGTGGTCACCTAACTCACGGTTCTCCAGTAAACTTCTCTGGTAAGCTTTACAACATCATCCCTTACGGTATCGATGAAGCAGGTCAAATCGATTACGAAGAGATGGAAGCGCTAGCTATCGAGCACAAACCTAAGATGATCATCGGTGGTTTCTCTGCTTACTCTCAAATTTGTGATTGGGCGCGCATGCGTGAAATCGCTGACAAAGTAGGTGCTTACTTCTTCGTAGATATGGCTCACGTTGCGGGTCTAATCGCTGCAGGCGTTTACCCGAACCCAGTTCCACACGCTCACGTTGTTACAACAACAACGCACAAAACGCTTGCTGGTCCTCGTGGTGGTCTTATCCTTTCTAACGAAGGTGAAGATCTTTACAAGAAGCTAAACTCAGCAGTATTCCCAGGCGGCCAAGGCGGTCCTCTAATGCACGTTATCGCTGGTAAAGCAGTAGCGTTCAAAGAAGCTCTAGAACCAGAGTTCAAAGAATACCAAGCTCGCGTTGTTGCTAACGCAAAAGCAATGGTTGCTGAATTCCTAGCACGCGGTTACAACATCGTTTCAGGTTCTACAGAGAACCACCTGTTCCTAGTTGACCTAATCGACAAAGACATCACAGGTAAAGAGGCTGATGCAGCACTAGGTTCAGCTAACATCACAGTTAACAAGAACTCAGTTCCAAACGATCCACGTAGCCCATTCGTTACTTCTGGTATCCGTATCGGTTCTCCTTCTATCACTCGTCGCGGTTTCTCAGAAGCAGACGCGAAAGAGCTAGCAGGTTGGATGTGTGACATCCTAGATAACATGGGTGATGAGTCTGTTATCGAAGCAACTAAAGCGAAAGTACTAAATATCTGTAAGCGTCTACCTGTTTACGCATAATTTTTCTGCGTAGTAATTTGAACTTCGTTGTGGAGCATGCTCACTTACATCCGTAAGCTCCGCGTGCTCTCCTTGAATTTCAAACGACTACTTTGAAAAGTACTTTTAAAGGGGCTCATTGAGTCCCTTTTTGTTTTAGGGAAAGGTGCTGAAAACTCCGCGCCTTTTCCTTGAACTAAAGCTATTTGATTGAAAAATACGATTTGAAAGGCTCCTGTTGGGAGCCTTTTTTGTATTCGTAAGTAATAAAGTCGTTGTCGAGCATGCTCACTTACATCCGTAAGCTCCGCGTGCTCTCCTAGAGTTTCAAACGACTACTTTGAAATTGATTTAAAGGTCCCTTTTGGGGCCTTTTTTGTATCTGTAGGTATGAGAGTTAGGTTATCTGAGAATACAGAAAGGCAGGTACTAAAAAGGGCTAATGCTTTCACATCAACCCTTTATCGCTTTCTTGTGTCGCTTCTACTTTTTAATGCTAAGTAGGGTACCTGACTTACACTTGAAAGAGTAGTAGTGACGGCTTTCGTTGAATTTACCTAAGCCTTCGCCATCACAATAGTCGATGTTGATATCGCGCATAATTTCTAGCGTATCTTCACTGTTTAAGGCAAATTTAGAGCCGTCAGAGCAGACGATACGTACTCTTTCATCATGGCTTACAGAGTAGATATCGACTTCAGTATTACACAGCTCAAAAGAGGCTTCACGGAAGTTGTCTTGTTGAGTATTTGAAGCACAACCTGCGGTAAATACGGCTGCGATAACGGCTAAAAGTCCGAGTCTTTTCATTGTTAGTCCTTCGATATCATCGAATTTGGTGATGAGTTTTATATGCTGTTTGGAGTAGCCTATACAACAACACGCTTTGATTCAAGGCGCGTTCGCTGACTCTAGGATATAAAAGTATAGGCGCAACCAGATAATTTCTAATAAGTTTATTCGTCTTTAGCCTATTATGTACCCGACCAAAAATAAAAAAACCAACACGGAGGTTGGTCTTTAAAATTAAGTTTGTTCTTAATTACTACCGAAACTGTTTGGCTTCCGGAAGAAACTCAAAACCAGCAGACGCAAGTTTTGCGGTCAATGCCGCTTTGTCGATTTCATAGAAGTTGACTACTCGATCCAAGTCACCGCCGAAATCGTCACGCAGTTTCATGTTGACGATGCTCATCAACATCACAGGATCCATCTTTTCAAAGTTAGCGAGGTTCATATTAGTCCTCGAAATCTGAGATCAGTAGATTCGCTGCGGCAAATGCAGCACGATCTCTTGCTTCTTTAGGAAGAGATTCATCTGCAGCAAGGTCGTTCAATGTTTTTACCGCGCAGGTGATCGCTTTAGGGATATAGCCTTGGTCGCCACTGCCAATTTGAGAATACAGTTCACGCACCAAATCACAACAATCGTATACTTTCATTTTTATACCTAACCAAATGATAACTGATCTCAATATACACATAGAGATAAGCAAAAACAAAGTGGATCTGACTAAGTTCCGAGTTAGTTTGTTCTTGCTCAATATCTCATTCTGTTGATGCTCAATGTATCACTTTGCTAACTTGTTACTTAGCGTGATATTTACTGATTCGCCTGATAATTACCGCTTAACTAGAGATCTGCTGTTCAAGCTGATAAGTGACCTCATCAGCTAAGTTGAGCTGCTTTGCTAACTCTTTGAGGTAAGCCTTCTCCATAAAGTTCTGCTCATCCGCTACAATCAAAGAGGCTAAGTAGATCTCACTCGCTTGTTGAGGTGACGTTGCTAATTGAGCAATTTCGCTTGGATCGAGTGGCTTGTACAATTCTTCAGACACCAATTTAGTCAGCTGATAATCTGCGCCCATGTTCTCGACGGCTTGTTCAATCTTAGCCATCTCTTCTTCATCAACATGCCCGTCAGCTTTGGACGCAGCAATCATTGATCTTAGAATCAGCACACTATGGTTTGAGTCGTTCTCATCAAATTGAGCTTGTTCGGAATTCGGTGCTTGGCCTTGTTTAGACTGATAGTCGTTATAGACCTTGTAAGCGAGTGCGCCAAGTGCCGCTGCGCCACCAATACCAGCGGCTTTCTTACCCATTTTCTTGGTTTTCTTAGAGCCCATTAACGCACCTAAGAGTCCGCCGCCCACTGCGCCTGCGCCGAAGGCTCCGAGCGTGCTTTTGTTGATATTCTTACCACTGCCGCCTTGAGTTAGGCCACTTAAACTTGAAGAGCCTTGGGAAAGCTTCTGAGTACCTTGTTTAACGAGATCTGACTTAAGTGCTTGGTTAAGTAAGCTTTTGATATCCATCGATACCTCCAATGTAATCGTGTCTAAAGAGTTGATGAACCCAATATACGGATTTAAAGATGAACAGGGGATTAACTTACGTTATTTACTCTGGTGATAAATAGAAGGGAGTTGGAAGAGAAACGACAGGCACAAAAAAGGCCACCTAATGGTAGCCTTTCAATGTTTATCTAGCGAGTAACCAATTATTTAGTCAATACAGACTTATTCAGTTACTTAATTACTAAGCTAGTTGAGCCTTAAGATGCTCGATAACCGTGTCCATAGCGATTGCTTCTTTATCACCAGTACGACGGTTTTTGTATTCGAAGTTACCTTCGTCCATGCTGCGATCGCCGATAACGATAGTGTGAGGGATACCCACAAGCTCGATATCTTTAAACATAACACCTGGACGCTCTTTACGGTCATCGAATAGTACTTCGATACCCATAGCTGTTAATTCAGCGTATAGCTTCTCAGCTGCTTCTTTAACGCGCTCAGATTTGTGCATGTTCATTGGTACGATAGCAACTTGGAACGGCGCTAGTGCGTCTGGCCAAGTGATACCGAATTTATCGTGGTTTTGCTCGATAGCCGATGCAACAACACGTGAAACACCGATACCGTAACAACCCATTTCTAGGATTACGCTCTTACCATCAGGACCAAGCACGTTACAGTTCATTGCTTTAGAGTAAGTGTTACCCAGTTGGAAGATGTGACCAACTTCGATACCACGCTTAAGCTGAATAGTACCTTGACCACATGGGCTAAGGTCGCCTTCAACAACGTTACGTAGGTCTTCAACTTGAGCAAGCTCAACGTCACGACCCCAGTTGATGCCGAAGTAGTGCTTACCGTCTACGTTTGCGCCAGCGCCGAAGTCACTCATTACAGCAACAGAGCGGTCAACGATGAATGGTAGCTCTAGACCAACAGGGCCAAGTGAACCAGGACCGGCACCAACAAGTGCACGGATTTCTTCTTCAGAAGCCATCTCTAGTGGAGAAGCAACCTGTGGAAGGTTCTCTGCTTTCACTTCGTTAAGCTCGTGGTCGCCACGGATGATTAGCGCGATGATATCAGCGTCTACTTCATCAGAAGCTTTAACGAATAGAGTCTTAACTGTCTTCTCGATTGCTAAACCGTGTTGCTCTACAAGTTCTGCGATTGTTTTTGCGTTTGGCGTATCAACCAGTTCCATCTCTTGAGTAGGCGCTGCAACTTCTTCAGTAGGAGCTAGTGCTTCTGCTTTCTCGATGTTCGCTGCGTAATCAGATTCAGAAGAGAATGCGATTAGGTCTTCGCCGCTTTCGGCAAGAACGTGGAACTCTTGAGAGCCGCTGCCGCCGATTGCGCCAGAGTCTGCTAATACTGGACGGTATTCAAGGCCCATGCGGTCGAATGCTTTACAGTAAGCATCGTGCATCGCTTGGTAAGACTTTTCTAAGCCTTCTTTATCGATATCAAAGCTGTACGCATCCATCATAGAGAATTCACGAGCACGCATTACGCCAAAACGAGGGCGGCGTTCATCACGGAATTTAGTCTGGATTTGGTACAGGTTTAGAGGTAGCTGTTTGTAAGAGCTGATCTCGTTACGTACTAGGCTCGTTACCACTTCTTCTGCTGTTGGGCTAAGAACAAATGGACGAGAATGACGGTCTGTGAAACGAAGTAGCTCAGGACCCATCTTTTCAGAACGGCCAGTCTCTTCCCAAAGCTCAAACGGTTGAACTACGGGCATCAAGATTTCAACGGCACCTGCATTATCGATCTCTTGGCGAACGATATTTTCGACTTTACGCAGTACACGTAGACCAGTAGGTAGCCAAGTATATAAACCTGAAGCTAGCTTACGGATCATACCTGCACGTAGCATCAGCTGGTGGCTGATAACTTCTGCGTCATTTGGAGTCTCTTTCAGAGTAGAAAGAAGGTAGTTACTGGTACGCATTCTATGGTATCCGTTTCATCATTGATAAAAGAAAACTTGCTGTGGTTAATGACAACAGCAAATCTGATATAGCCGCATATAATATCAGCCTATTTGGGATCTCAAAAGCGTTCAATGTCAGTTACATTGATGAAAAGCGTTTCAACCACGAATTTCACGTTAAGATCGAACAAATTTACCGCATATTCCTTGTTGTCAGGTTTGCCTTTCTTATAGGCAGGGCGAGGATCTTGGCCTAATACTTCTTTGATCACCTGAATGATATGGCGTGCTTGTGGGTGGTTTGCGAGCTTACTTTGGGCTTGCTGCGAGAAGTTCACATCTAGCACTTCAGGTTCATCGGCGGCAAACCCTCCCAATGCATCGGGAATCGAATCCGAGTAGGGGATATAAGGTTTGATGTCGATGATAGGCGTGCCGTCAACGAGATCTACACTGCCCAAATCCAACCAAGTTTGCCCTTTTTCTTGAGATACACCTTTTAGTTCAACCGCAGACATACCCATTCCATTCGGTCTGAATGTGGCACGAGACGCGAATACACCAATACGTTCGTTCCCGCCAAGGCGAGGCGGCCTCACGGTTGGTTTCCATCCTGCTTCAAGGTTCTTATCGAACAAAAACAACAACCACACATGACTAAATTGTTCAATATCACGAACAGACTCAAGGCAGTTCGCTGCTTCAACTAGCCTGACTCTTGAGGTAGAAGTGGGTACTAACCTAGGCTGTCTTGGCACAGCGAACTTCTCTTTATAAGGAGACTCAATAAAGCCAACAGGTTCAATGGTGTACATAGCAAGGTGTTCTCTGGTTTCAGTTAAGACGGAAAAATATCATAAAATCACTTGTTTTTCTTTTGATAATAATTATCATTTGATATGTTATAACATATCAAATTAACTATTTAAGGGAAATACAATGAAACCGAATATCCACCCTGATTACCGCCCCGTGGTTTTTCATGACACCAGTGTCGATGAGTACTTCTTAATCGGATCAACATTGAAAACAGATCGCACTATCGAATGGGAAGACGGAAATACATATCCTTACTTCACGATTGAGGTGTCGTCAAAGTCGCATCCTTTCTATACGGGTAAACAGCGAGTGCTACATAAAGAGGGACGCGTTGCGAACTTCACTCGTCGTTTTGGTCAATTAAGTAAGGGAGCGAAATAGAATGAAAGTTGTGAAATCACTGAAAAGTGCGAAAAGCCGTCACCCAGATTGCCAAATAGTAAAGCGTAGAGGCCGTCTCTATGTCATCTGTAAATCCAACCCGAGATTCAAAGCGGTTCAAAAATAGTCAGTCAATTTGATGTGACATGAGTGTAAAAACGAGGGGAAAGTCAAACTTCATTCATTTGTCTGTTTTTCTTTTCCTTCGAGAGGAACTTTGCAGGAGAGTATGTGCTCACTTAGCGTACGCTGTTTCTTATTTGTCACTTTATCAATAGCTTACAAGCGCAAGCATAAATCGAATGAATGCATCCATACCAATTATAAACCTAACTTTCATACTTTAATTAGAGTTATTTGCTAATTTTTTGTTTTTATTAAGTTAAAAAGAATGGTTTGTTACACACTTTGTAACATTTACGATTTCTAATTAACCCTTTTGTCGAGTAATCTGCGCGGGCAATTTAAACATCTTTGTCACAATTGCACAGGAATCACTACAAGGAGGGAACTGATGAGTTCATCAGCTTCAATAAAAAACAATTCGCCTAAAAAACCTATTTTTACTCGCTTTTTAGATGGCGTTGAATATTTGGGGAACCTATTACCCCACCCAATCACTCTTTTCGCAATCTTCTGCTTAGCAATCCTCGTTACTTCAGGTATTGCTGGTTACTTCGAAGTGTCTGTTATGGACCCTCGACCAGAAGGTGCTAAAGGTCGTGCTGCTGACGGCATGATCCACGTTGTAAGTCTGCTTAACGCAGAAGGTCTACAACTTATTGTGACTAACTTAGTTAAGAACTTTGTTGGTTTTGCTCCACTAGGTACTGTACTTGTTGCTATGCTTGGTGTAGCGATTGCTGAACACTCAGGTCTACTATCTGCTGCAATGCGTGGCATGGTAATGGGTGCTTCTAAGCGCATGGTTACAGTAACGGTTGTGTTTGCAGGTATTATCTCTAACACAGCATCAGAGCTTGGCTATGTGGTACTTATTCCACTAGCAGCAATGCTTTTCCATTCTTTAGGTCGTCACCCTCTTGCTGGTCTTGCTGCGGCATTCGCTGGTGTGTCAGGTGGTTACTCTGCAAACCTACTTATCGGTACGGTTGACCCACTGCTTTCTGGTATTACAGAAACAGCGGCACAGATGATTGACCCGTCTTACACGGTTGGTCCTGAGTCAAACTGGTACTTCATGTTTGTTTCTACTTTCTTCATCGCGATTACAGGTGCATTTGTAACTGAGAAGATTGTTGAACCTAAGTTGGGTAAATACAACGACGAAGAAGCTTCTGAAGATTTATCAAATGATTCGATGGGCAGACTGACGGATGTTGAGAAGAAAGGTCTAAAACTAGCAGGTATTGCTGTATTGGCTGTTTCTGCACTTCTAGCGTGGACTATCGTTCCAGCTGACGGTGTTCTACGTTCAGCGTCTGGTACGGTTTCGGGTTCTCCATTCCTGAAGAGTATTGTTGCGTTTATCTTTGTATTCTTCGCTATTCCTGGTTTTGTTTACGGTAAAGTTACCGGTTCAATGAAGAACGATCGTGACGTGATCAACGCGATGGCGACGTCTATGTCTTCAATGGGCATGTACATTGTTCTTGTATTCTTTGCTGCACAGTTTGTTGCTTTCTTTAAGTGGACTAACTTTGGTCAAGTAATCGCTGTTGGTGGCGCTAGCTTCTTACAAGATATCGGTCTTACTGGCCCAATGTTGTTCTTTGCATTTATCCTAATGTGTGGCTTCATTAACCTAATGATCGGTTCAGCTTCTGCTCAGTGGGCAGTAACAGCACCTATCTTTGTACCTATGCTAATGCTTGTTGGTTACGCACCAGAAACGATTCAAGCAGCTTACCGTATCGGTGATTCAACGACGAACATCATTACACCAATGATGAGCTACTTCGGTCTTATTCTTGCTGTAGCGACGCGTTACATGAAGAACCTTGGTATCGGTACTCTGATTGCTACAATGCTTCCATACTCAATCTGCTTTATGTTCGGTTGGAGCATCTTGTTCTACCTATGGGTGTTCGTATTTGGTCTTCCAGTAGGCCCAGGTGCAGCAACGTTCTACACGCCGTAGTAACGTTAGTACAAGTCATATTGTTAGATTTTAAAGCCTGCCTCGTGCAGGTTTTTTTTGATCGAAAGTATGGTGTACCAATCACGGAAAGTGATCTGAAAGAGTGTAGAAAATTGGGATGATTTAAAAAGAAGAGATGGTGACAAGATGGATCATCAATACTCCGTTAAAGTAGCACTTAGTATCAAGTGTTAAGTAACAAGAACGGAGTATGTCGACAAACATATCTACAGGTTCACGGTTATGGCTATGAACGAATATCAATGTTTCTTAATGATTAGCGCTTTGCTAGCAGGCGATCAAGGTGATTCGCGAACTCACGACGATCGGTCTGTGAGAGGGCGCTTGGTCCACCCGTTTGGATGCCGCTTGAACGCATGGTATCCATAAAGTCACGAATGTTCAGGCGCGCTTTGATGGTTTCTTTGGTGTAGAGCTCGCCACGAGAGCTAAGTGCTTGACCACCTTTGGTGATCACTTCATCGGCGAGAGGGATATCGGATGTAATCACGAGATCACCGGGTTCAGTGCGTTTTACGATTTCATCATCTGCAATATCAAATCCGCTTGGGACTTGAATTGAGTGGATGTTATTGCGTTTAGGGACAGGAACCAGATGGTTTGCCACGAAGGTACATTCAACCCCAGTGCGCTCAGCTGCGCGTACGATTGTTTCTCGGATAACCTTAGGACAAGCGTCCGCATCAACCCATATTTTCATAGTGTTCTATTTCTCTGTTAGCTTATTGCTCAGTTAACTTATTGTTCCGTTAACTTGGCTTCTAGCGTGGCAACGCGGGTGGTAAGTTCAAGGATTTGCTTTTCCAGTTGGCTAACACGATCAAGTGCAGGCTCTTCTTGTGTCGCGACTTCAACTTTAGGAACGCGATTCGCGCTTTTCCAGCTCTTGATGGTTGTGATTAAAGCGGGCATCGGAACCGATGTACTCATACGAGCTTTAACTAAAGCAACTGTAGGCTCTTTCCCTTGTGCTTGCAGTCCTTCAAGCACTGATTTCAACTCTTCAGACACATCTTTTGTCAGCATGTTGACCTCCATTTTTAGTCTTCAGCCATTTTACTCGCTCTGGTGAGTGATAGCGAATCATAAAACCGCCCATAGCTTGTGAGAGATCTCTTACAAAGGTTGTGAGATAACACGAATACATCGCTAGAGAGATTGAGGTGCATATGATTAAGTGGTTGATTTTTTGTTGTTTTATATAATTAACAACTTTTATGAATTCAAAGTGTGATGCAAATCTATTGTCCCAAATCGTAAATCGCGTAAATTAAACCTTGTCGGAAGGATTCTGACACGGAACAGGAAAGCACCAAGGATTTGGTTATCTTCAGGATGAAGATTTGGTTACTTAGGATTGAGTAGTCAAGCATGGAGCGTAAGGACATTGTAGGGATACAGTCAGTTAACAGGAAGTTAGCTGCAACGGAATGACAATGGACACCTTTAGGATTTAAAGGGTTGGATTAGCATCAGGACGATGTAAAGGACACCGCTCACGGAACAAGTGATGTGCGCTAACTAGGATTGTTAGCTTTCAGGATGATTGGACACCGCTAGGACGGCGAAGTAAAGGAAAGAGCTGAAGGATTACAGCCACTATTATGGATGATGCATGGAGCATTTATTAGTAGCCGGACTGCTGCGAGTAAGACCCTAGCCCTGACACTTCGGTGTCGGGGCTTTTCTTTATCTGAGGCTTTTCTTCTATCTAGGGGGCTCTTTAATTCAGGAGCTTTTATCTAAGATCGCGACATCTGCTTTTCTGCTAATGGTCAACACAAGGAGTGTTTTATGACGATAGCAACCTCAAGAACGCTGTTGGTACCTTATACCGAACAGCTACAACACGACTTTATCAAGTTGAATTGCTGCCCCGTTAATCGTTCTGAAATGAATGGGCCGCACTCTATTGCCTCTGCGAAGTTCTTATTTCAAGAGATACTGCAAGACAACGTCGGCTTCTGCCGCGCTATCATCCACAACCAAACCCGTGAATATCTTGGACATGTCTTTATTTCATCAGAAGAGGGTAGGCATGAGCTTGGCTTTATTTTGGATAAAGAGTATTGGAATCGCGGCTTTGCTAGTGAGGTGCTAAAACCATTTTTAAGTTTGGTGTGTTTTGAAGAGCGCCTAACGAATGTTGTTGCGACTGTGAATGTCGGCCACAACCCATCGATTAAGTTATTAGAAAAACTAGGGTTTGAATTTAAGGAAACCAAACAAGATTCGTTTGGCCCTTATCATGAATATAGCTATAACGCGCACTGCGACGTTACATTCTATGAGGCTGTAGCTCAAACCGCATAGAGCGGAAGCCGACCATGGTCAGTTTTCCTTGGTACAGGTCATCACCTAACGCCGAAAATTCAAAATGGTACACAGTATGCCAGCGCCAAATGGTCGTGAGCTCATGGCGCATCTTAAGTTTATGACCGTTGAAGGCGACACTTAATAATTGTAGGTCGAGCTCTTTACACTTTCTCGCAATGGCAGCTTTCGCAAGCTCGGATTGCCTGCGCTGCTGCCAAAATAGAAAGCAAAAGAAGCACAGCATCAAAATAGCCACTAAGTTATCTATCATTTAGTCCACACTTCCTTTTATCTTTCTATTCCAATCGTGTTTTTAGCTTATTGTTACGAACTACTGAGCTGTTCTGTCTAGTTTTTATTGCGACTTAGCTGCTTGTTGTAACTCAATCAATGCGTTTGCGAGTTCTGGTGATGGGTTCGAATTCAACAACGGCAAAAATACCATTCTTAGTGTCGGAATCATCACTAAATCTGCAAATAACTGATTGAACAGGTTTTGGTTGCCTGTTTGTGCGAGGCGCAACAAGAATTGCTCGGCAATCGCTGGATCTTGTAGCGCATGCCAGCTGCGACCCGCTAAACCAATCAACACTTCTTGGTGGCTCAAGCGTGGACTCGCGAGAACTTGGTTAATGATGTTATTCGCGATCCCTTGTTCTGCACCGGAAAGGGCACGAACCAAAGCTGACAGTAAGAACAGATCCGGCTCTTGACTGTTAATCTCATTGTTTGCCATCTCTTGTAAGCGTTGAGCGAGCTTGTCATTGATTTGCGTGTGCTCAAGCGCCCCTAGTGTTGCGTATAGCGGCTCTGATGGCAGTTTATTCAATGCTTTGCGAATCGCGACACCGTTTTGTTGGCTGCCTAAACGCGCGCACATATCGGTGATGCCTTGAAGACCAACGGTTTTCCAGTTATCCCAACCAAGCTCACCTGTGAAGTAATGCTGAGCGTGCTCGTAATATTGGCTCGTCGCGAGGTCTAACCCTGCTCTTACTTGGCTATGGAATACGGCCATTTTGTCTTCAGAAGGCTTGAAGGTATAAGGGTTGTTTGACAGCTTTTGTTGTTGCTCTTCGCTGATCTCACCGTTCAAACGTGTGCCCATCGCTTCGATAACAAACTTAAGAAAATTACCCACATCCCCTTGATGCAGTAAGCCTCTTTCATCGAGTTTGAATTTTAGGAACCAGATCCAAGGTTGCTTGTGTTCGTTCCAGTAGCTGATCGCTAAGTGAGCTTGTTTTTGAAGTGGAAACGGGTATGGCTGTTTCCCCTGCTCAACATCAGAGAATAGGGTGTTGTCGATCTTCTGGATACGACGACCTAGGTCGTAGATGTCGTATTGGCAACCGCTATTCTTTAGCAACTGAGTGAGCGTGTGAATCGTTTCCATAGTAATAAAGCTCCTAACTTTCTTTCCTAAATAGATGGTACTCTATGCCCCAATTTCAAGGTCACTAGATAAATAACTTGGTGAAAAATGACAGCAGCCACAAAGTTACCTCTTTTACTTCAACAATTAGAACAACAAATGCGCCAATGTTCTCTATGGAGCGATGTTTCGCCTTCGGATGAAGCTCTGGCGAGCGTTGAACCTTTCGCTATTGACTCGCTACAACCTGAAGAGTGGTTGCAGTGGATCTTTATCGTTAAGATCAACGCAATGATGGATGCCCAAATGAGCCTACCTAAGGGCTTTGCTATTCATCCTTATTTTTGTGAAGTGTGGAAAAATGAGGCAGAGAAAGCGGAATTGCTAGTGACGATTCAGAGCATTGATGAGGTATGCGCGTAATGTTAGAGATCATTTATCAAGATGAGTATTTTGTCGCGGTGAATAAGCCTGCGGGTATGCTAGTGCATCGCTCATGGTTGGATAAACACGAGACTCAGTTTGTGATGCAGACTCTGCGCGACCAAATTGGTCAGCACGTATTTCCTCTGCATCGCTTAGACCGTCCAACGTCTGGCGTATTGGTGTTTGCTCTGTCGAGTGAAGTTGCCTCTGAGGTGATGCCGATGTTCGCCAACCACGAGATGCAAAAAACCTATCATGCGATTGTGCGTGGTTGGATAGAAGAGGGCGATACGCTCGATTATGCGCTTAAGGTTGAGCTGGATAAGATCGCCGATAAGTTCGCGAAAGAAGATAAAGAACCACAAGAAGCTGTCACTGTGTACGAGCCGTTAGCGAAAGTCGAAGTGCCGTATTCAACAGGCCGTTTTCCTACCAGTCGTTATTGCTTAGTTGAGATGATGCCAAAAACAGGACGTAAACATCAGCTGCGTCGTCACATGGCTCATCTAAGACACCCAATCGTGGGCGATACTTCACATGGTGATGGTAAGCATAACCGACTGTTCCGTGATGATTTAGACTCACACCGTCTGTTGCTGCATGCTTCTGAATTGCGCTTCATTCATCCTTTCACTAAAGAAGAATTGGTGATGAAGGCGAACTTAGATGAAACGTGGTTAAGGTTGTTTGAAACTTTTGAGTGGGACGCCAACTTAATCGATGCTCAAACTTGCTTATCGAAGTAAGTCACGCGTGTTTAAGCAATTGCGAGTCTAAGTGAATAGAGAAAATAGAATAAAAACAAAGGGCTGATAGTGATATCAGCCCTTTTTGACGTCTGTGCGACCTTAACAACATAACTAATGTTGGTTAGTTGATAGTTAATCGCTAACAGTTAATCGTGGGATCATTTAAGTTTTTCTAGATCGGCTTCGATCTCTGCGATCTTGCTTGATACCACTTTTTCTAGATGGCGTAAGTCAGTAAGGATCTTCTGCTTCACATCCACCTCAGCCGTTGGCGTCGGTTTGGTGATCTTGTTGAGTTCATCAATCACAAGAGTGAGGTTGCGGTTAATCTCGGTCACTTCTTTGTATTGATTATTGCCGCCGCTAACAAGCACACTTTTTACTTGTCGCGGGTACTTAAACTTAACGCTTTTCGCGAACAGTTCACCTTTCTGCTTACGAAAGTAAATCTTCAGGATATCTTTGTGCGCTTCTTGGCGAAGGGAGTAACGTTCAATCTGTTTAGGTTCGTGGATACCTAAGCCAGTGAGGTTTGGATACATAAGCGACCTCTAGGTTATGAATGTAATACTTTTATGTAATTGACTTGATCAATGTAGCAGCCTAACGACGAGCTAGATAGTTGATATCTGTGAATTGATTGTAAGTTGTGGGCAAGATCGCTCTCTATCTTTGCCCACACTTATTTGGCTATTAAAGCAGCTCCAAGAGCTAAACTTGTTTCCTAGTCACAACTTACTTCTAGCTCTAAATTAGCTTTCTAAGGTGCGAGTTCTGAAACGTGTTCGGTTAATCTTTCTCTTAAGGCTTGTTCTTGTTCTTCAGACAACCTTCCTCCCGCGTCACTGGTCAGAATAAACAAATCTTCTGCACGTTCGCCGATGGTGGTAATTTTAGCGCCGTGCAAATTGATGTCTAACTCAGCAAAGGTTGCGCCGACTTGAGCCAACAACCCCGGTGTATCAAGAGCTCTCAACTCCATCAAGGTGCGCTTCTTGCTCTTAGTTGGTAGGAACTCAACCCGAGTTTTTACCTTGAAATGCTGCAAGTTTCGAGGCGTGCGACGTGTCTTAATCTTAGTTGGACGGCCATCAGCTAGAACATGAGTTAGATGTTTCGCAACGGCTTTGTGTCTTGCTTCATCAATCGCTTCACCATGCTGATCAAGTACGATAAAGGTATCCAAAACGTGACCATCTTTACTGACCATGACCTGTGCGTCGTGAACGTTAAAGTTACGTCTGTCGAGCTCGGCAACAACGGTTGCGAAAAGTGCCGCTTGGTCTTTACAGTATACGAATACCTCTGTACCACCTCGTGTTGCTTTTTTGCTGATAAGTACTAGAGGTTGGCTCGGATCTTCTAAGCGAAGTAGGTGCTCACAGTGCCAAGCAATTTGAGTGTGTGTATGACGCAAAAAATAGTCAGCTTTAAAACGCTGCCACAACACTTCAATTTCACGAGCGGAGAAACCTTCTTTACGCAGCAGTGCAGATGCCATTTGTTGATTGTGACGAATACGGTCTCTGACATCGACTGGGTTTTCCAAGCCGCGACGCAGTGCTCGCTGCGTAGAATGGAATAGCTCTGCGAGTAGGGTACGTTTCCAGCTGTTCCATAGCTCTGGGTTGGTTGCACAGATATCAGCGACAGTTAAGCAAACCAGCAGCTCAAGTGACTCTTCATCGCGAACTTTTTTGGCGAATTCGGTAATCACATCCGGATCGTAGATATCACGGCGCTGAGCGGTCACTGACATTAACAGGTGGTTTTGTACTAGCCACGCAACTTGTTTGGCTTCAGGCTTCGATAGCCCATGCTCAATACAGAAAGAGTAAGCTTCAACAGCACCGATCTCGGAGTGGTCTCCACCACGGCCTTTTCCGATGTCGTGGAAGATAGCGGCCAGGATCAGGAGTTCTTTTTTCTGAACTCGAGGGTACACTTCACAACAAATTGGGTGTTTGTCGTGGTTCTCTACTTGGCTAAAGCGGTTGATGTGCTTGAGCAGGCGAATACTGTGTTCGTCCACGGTGTAAACGTGGAACAGATCAAACTGCATTTGGCCGACAATTTGGCTCCATTGCGGTAAGTACGCCGATAGCACGCCCAGTTTATGCATCAAGCTAAAAGCTTTGTGCAGTGCGTTGGGGTGGCGAACTAAATCCATGAACTTGTCACGAGCTTCAGGAATGGTATGCAGGAAACGGTTCAATCGGCGACGCGCCGTTCGCAGTTGTCGTAATGTTGGTGGGCTTACCCCTTCGATCGTCGAGTCATTCGCGATATGGATAAACATATCGAGAATCGTTTCTGGCCGTGCTTGGAATAGGGCTGGCTTACGCGCTTCGATTAATGAACCTCGACGTTGGAAGTCATTGTCGAGAATCTCGGCTTCTTGTGTTTGACCACCGTTAATGATTGCTTGGTCAAACAGCTTAAGCAGCATCTTGTTGAGCTCTGCTACACGACGAAGTGTTCGGTAGAACTCCTTCATCATCATTTCTACGCCGCGATTGCCCTCACCAGTGTAACCAAGGTGTTCGGCTACTTGAGCCTGATGCGCAAAGGTAAGTCGGTTGTCATAACGGCGCAGCTCTATGTGCAGTGCAAAGCGAACGCGCCACAAGAAGTCTTGGCACTCCACGAGTTCACGATATTCGGCATCGGTAAGAAAGCCATACTTGCTCATTTCTAACAAAGAAGTCGCACCGAAGTGGCGACGTGCTACCCAACTCAGAGTGTGGATGTCTCTGAGCCCGCCCGGAGTTGATTTGATATCCGGTTCTAGATTGTAAGTCGTGTCGTGATAACGAGCGTGACGCTCTCTCTGTTCTTGAATCTTCGCCTTGTAGAAGGTCTCACTTGGCCAAAATGAATCGGAGTGAATCTTAAGCTTTAACTCTTGAAAGGTGTCTTCGCTTCCGCATAATAAACGTGACTCTTGTAAGTTGGTCGCAACGGTTAAATCATCAATGCCGATCTCAAGACACTCGGCAATGGTACGGACTGCGTGGCCGACTTCTAGCTTCAAATCCCACAATAGGGTGATGAATTGACTGACTTTCTCACCTAGTGCTGGTGGCAGAGTTTTTTGCGAGACGATGAGTATATCAATATCGGATAAAGGGTGTAGTTCACCACGGCCATAGCCGCCTACTGCGACCAACGCAATATGAGGCAGTTTGCTAAATCCGAAATGCTCCCATAAACGGTTGAGAAGCAAATCCATGTATTCGGAGCGCAGCAGAACCAAATCGGTAACTGGATGATGATTTAGAAATTCACTCTTTTGATACTGCGTGAATATTTCGAGCTGATTTTTTAATTCGCAGATTTCAAGTTGTTCGTCATTGAACGTAATAGGGCATTGATAAGGCATAGTCTGCTATCCGTGCAAGCAAATGAGAATAGTAAACAATTTAACAGAAGCTGATGCAAAATCGAAATTGAGCGGATAAAAAAATATCCTCGGCAATGCGAGGATATTTTCAAAAGTCTGAGGTGTTCAGTTTGTTGAACTAAGCATTCTTCATAATACGTGGAATCGTATCATCGCTGCGTAGTGTTAGTACTTCACAACCTGTATCAGTCACAACTAATGTGTGTTCCCACTGAGCCGAGTTCTTGCTGTCAGCTGTGTACACTGTCCAGCTATCTTCGTCATCTAGACGGCAACCAAATTTACCAGCATTGATCATTGGCTCGATTGTGAAACACATGCCTGCTTTTAGCACTGTGCGATCGCTGTTTTTGTAGTGAACGACTTGTGGATCTTCGTGGAACTCAGAACCAATGCCGTGACCACAGTAATCTTTTACAATAGAGAACTTAGCGCGTGGGTTATTCTTGTTGTTTGTCTTGATGTACTTCTCGATAGCAGTACCAACTTGGCCAAGTTGAACGCCTGGTTTAACCTGACGCATGCCTTCATAAAGTGCTTCTTGAGCAACCATGCATAGACGTTTGTTTGCTGGTGAAACTTCACCCACAAGGAACATTTTAGATGTGTCACCATGGTAACCCTGCGGACGAGTGCTTAGGTCTGCATTTTCGTCATCAGGAACAATCACAGTGATGTCAACGTTTAGAATATCGCCATCTTTCAATACTGCAGGTTTGAATTGACCTGTGCTACCAGTCTCATCTTGTGATGCTGGAATACCATGACACACGATGTGGTTGATAGACGTACAGATAGACTTAGGGAAACCGTGGTAATCAAGTGGTGCTGAGTATGCGCCTCTCTCTAGAGCGTACTCGTGACAGATTTGGTTAAGCTCTTCTGTCGTTGTACCCACTTGGATGTGAGGTTCAATCATCTCTAAAATTTCAGAAGCCAGCTTGCCGGCGACGCGCATTTTTTCAATTTCTTCAGCAGTTTTAATTTTTACAGCCATTGCATATCTCTTAATTTGGTAGCACCTAAGTGTGCATATTGGGGCTATTCTATCAGTGCAGCATTTTAGCGCAACATTCCCATATCCATACAATGCTGGTGGATACTACTTAATTTAAGCCGATATTGCTCTGTAAGACGATGCTGAATCGATTTGATTAGGCCGCGATTTATCGGTGAAATCCGCTAATAGGCTAGAGTATAGCAGTCGCCATTTTTGGATTTTTTTCTAGCCATAGATAGACAAAATATGGTATAAAGCGCGCCGGACATCAGGACTGTTTTCTCCAATTGGCGAAACAAGCTTTGTGTCCACTAACTTATTTCTTTAAATCACACACATTCCGACACATGTTCCGGGGTGCCTCAACAACACAGATAACGGCTGAAAAGTGGTTAGTTGTTAGGGGTCGGATTCATGGGGGATGTGGAGGCCTAACCCCATAGAGGATTTTAAAATGGCAACTGTATCAATGCGCGATATGCTTAAAGCTGGTGTTCACTTCGGTCACCAAACTCGTTACTGGAACCCAAAAATGAAGCCATTCATCTTTGGTGCTCGTAACAAAGTACATATCATCAACCTAGAAAAAACTGTACCAATGTTCAACGACGCTCTAGCTGAAATCGCTAAAGTTGGCGAGAAGAAAGGTAAAGTTCTTTTTGTTGGTACTAAGCGCGCTGCATCTGAAGCTGTTAAAGAAGCTGCTATCAACAGCAACCAGTTTTACGTTAACAACCGCTGGTTAGGCGGTATGCTAACGAACTACAAAACTGTTCGTCAGTCTATCAAGCGTCTGAAAGAACTTGAAGCGCAAGCTCAAGACGGTACTTTCGACAAGCTTACTAAGAAAGAAGCTCTAATGCGCACTCGTGAAATGGAGAAGCTAGAGAAGTCTCTTGGTGGTATCAAGAACATGGGCGGCCTTCCAGACGCTCTATTCGTTATCGATGCTGATCACGAACACATCGCAGTTAAAGAAGCAAACAACCTAGGTATCCCAGTTTACGCTGTAGTTGATACTAACTCTAACCCAGACGGTGTTGACTTCGTTATCCCTGGTAACGATGATGCAATCCGTGCAGTACAGCTTTACCTAAACGCTGCTGCAGACGCGGTTAAAGAAGGTCGTAACAAAGATGTTGCTGCTGTAGCTGCTGAAAAAGACGGTTTTGTAGAAGCTGAATAATAGCGGCTCTGAGCCATATTTAGTTCATATTAAGCGGTCATAATCGATGGCTTAAGAACTGAATACAGTCAATATCAGGGGCCAATTAATTAGGCCCCTGTTTTTTATCTTTTTTAGAATTTACTGAGGAATAGAGAATGGCAACTGTAACTGCAGCTCTAGTTAAAGAACTTCGTGAACGCACAGCTGCGGGCATGATGGAATGTAAAAAAGCGCTTGTTGCTGCTGAAGGCGACATCGAGCTAGCAATTGAAAATATGCGTAAATCTGGCGCAGCGAAAGCAGCTAAAAAAGCTGGTAACGTTGCTGCTGAAGGCGCAATCATCATTAAAGAAGAAGCTGGCGTTGCTGCTCTTCTTGAAGTGAACTGCCAAACTGATTTCGTAGCTAAAGATGCAGGTTTCCTTGCATTCGCTAACGAAGTTGCTGAAGTTGCTCTAGCTGAACGTCTAGACATCGTTGCACTTCAAGCTAAGTTTGAAGACGCACGTATCGCTCTAGTAACTAAGATCGGTGAGAACATCAGCATCCGTCGTGTTGAGCTTGTTGAAGGTGTTGCACTAGCTTCTTACCGTCACGGCGAGAAAATCGGTGTTGTTGTTGCTGGTGAAGGCGAAGCTGAAACGCTTAAGCACATCGCTATGCACGTTGCTGCTTCTAAGCCTGAGTACGTTAACCCATCTGACGTACCTGCTGACGTAGTAGAAAAAGAAAAAGCTGTTCAAGTTGAAATCGCTATGAACGAAGGCAAACCACAAGAGATCGCTGAGAAAATGGTTATCGGCCGTATGAAGAAATTCACGGGCGAAGTATCTCTTACTGGTCAAGCTTTCATCATGGAACCTAAGAAAACTGTTGCTGACATTCTTAAAGAGAAAGGCGCATCAGTTACTACCTTCGTTCGTTTAGAAGTTGGTGAAGGTATCGAGAAAGCAGCTGAAATGAGCTTCGCAGACGAAGTTGCAGCGGTACAAAAAGGTTAATCCTTAGCGTATTGTTTGAAAAGAGACCGTGGCAAATGCTGCGGTCTTTTTATGAATAATGAATTATTTCCGGCTTTTAGCTGTTATGAATGCAAACTGAGCTCTTCAGTTTTTATCCATGACTGTTAATCATCAACTCTTTGGAAGGTAAGCTCCATGACTACGAACCCTAAACCAGCGTATCAACGTATTCTGTTAAAACTTAGCGGTGAAGCGCTACAAGGCGAAGAAGGTTTTGGTATTGACCCAACGATCCTTGATCGTATGGCTCAAGAAGTAAAAGAATTAGTTGAACTAGGCGTTCAAGTTGGTGTTGTTATCGGTGGTGGTAACCTTTTCCGTGGCGCAGGCCTAGCAGAAGCGGGTATGAACCGTGTTGTTGGTGACCATATGGGGATGCTGGCAACGGTAATGAACGGCCTTGCTATGCGTGACGCACTACACCGTGCTTACGTAAACGCACGTGTAATGTCAGCAATTCCTCTTAAAGGTGTATGTGACGACTACAACTGGGCAGATGCAATCAGCCAACTACGTCAAGGTCGTGTTGTGATCTTCTCTGCTGGTACTGGTAACCCATTCTTTACTACAGACTCTGCTGCATGTTTACGCGGTATCGAAATCGAAGCTGACGTAGTTCTAAAAGCAACAAAAGTAGATGGTGTATTTACTGCTGACCCAGTAGCAAACCCAGACGCAGAGTTGTATGATACGTTGTCTTACAACACCATTCTTGAAAAAGAATTGAAAGTAATGGACTTGGCCGCATTTACGCTAGCACGTGACCACAAAATGCCAATCCGTGTATTTAACATGAATAAGCCAGGCGCACTACGTCGCGTGGTTATGGGTGAAACTGAAGGTACATTAATCAGCGACGCTGACTAATTTTTCGGGCTTACTGAAGTATAATGCTTCGGTAAGCTTATCCTTATCACTCCAAATAAAAAGCTTTCTTGAAGAAAGAACATAATCAAGGTGAAATTGTGATTAACGAAATCAAAAAAGACGCTCAAGAGCGCATGGTAAAAAGTGTTGATGCACTAAAAAACAGCCTACAAAAAATCCGTACAGGCCGTGCTCACCCGAGCCTACTTTCTGGTCTTACTGTTGAGTACTACGGTGCACCAACACCTTTGACTCAAGTAGCTAACGTTATTGCTGAAGACGCACGTACACTAGCAATTACAGTGTTTGATAAAACACTGACTCCTCTTGTTGAAAAAGCAATCATGACTTCTGACCTAGGCTTAAACCCTATGTCTGCAGGTACGGTTATTCGCGTTCCACTTCCACCGCTTACGGAAGAACGTCGTAAAGACCTAGTTAAAATCGTTCGTGGCGAGGCTGAAGGTGGCCGTGTTGCTATTCGTAACATCCGTCGTGACGCGAATGGCGATCTAAAAGCACTTCTTAAAGACAAAGAAATTTCAGAAGACGAAGATCGTAAAGCACAAGACGAAATTCAAAAGCTAACTGACGCTGCGGTTAAGAACGTAGACGAAGTTCTAGCAGTTAAAGAAAAAGAGTTGATGGAAGTTTAATTTTCCATATTCTTTTCTTTCAGGAAAAACGCTGTACTCACGGTGCAGCGTTTTTTTATGCTATTCTGTTCGACTATTAGAATTTGATTCACTCTTTTATGCATAATTCTCAAGCGTTCACAGACTCTCTTCCTAAACACATTGCTATCATTATGGATGGTAATGGTCGCTGGGCAAAAGCTCAGGGTAAGCCTCGTGTCTTTGGTCATAAAAATGGCGTTCAAGCTGTTCGAAAAACCATATCTTCAGCAGCCAGACTTGGCATTAAAGCCGTAACTCTTTTTGCTTTTAGTAGTGAAAATTGGCGTCGTCCTGAAGAAGAAGTGGGTCTCTTGATGGAACTGTTTATTTCAGTGCTATCGAGTGAAGTAAAAAAGCTTCATAAAAATAATCTACAACTTCGTGTTATTGGTGATAAAAGTCGTTTTAATGAGCGACTACAAAAGAAAATAGAAGAAGCGGAAGCTTTGACTAGCACCAATACGGGTATGGTTATTAATATTGCGGCTAACTACGGCGGTAAGTGGGATATCCAGCAAGCGATGACTTCGATTGCTCAACAGGTTAAGTCTGGCGATATTAATGTAGAAGACATTGATGAAGCTATGATTACACAACACCTGACGATGGCAGATATTCCAGAAGTCGATCTACTTATCCGCACCAGTGGCGAGTGCCGCATTAGTAACTTTATGCTTTGGCAATTAGCTTACGCCGAAATGTATTTCACTGAACAATTCTGGCCAGACTTTAATGAAGACAGCTTAGTAGAAGCTGTGACTTGGTTTGTAAACCGCGAGCGTCGTTTTGGATGCACCGGTGAGCAAATTAAAGCTCTGATGGACAGTTAATAAGGATTTTTTTGGTTTGAAACAACGAATTATTACGGCGTTGATTTTAGCTCCCCTAGTTATTCTAGGTATTTTCGAGTTATCACTTCCCACGTTTATTCTTTCACTAGCAGTAATCTCGCTATTGGGTCTTTGGGAGTGGACTCAGTTTGTTGAAAGCAAATCACGTTATTTAGCGTTGATTCCAACAGTTGTGGTAAGTGCTGCAAGTTTTGCTTTTATACCTTTTGATGCATTTAGCCTTAATAACTTATCGGGTGCTCACTACGCCATTCTAACGATTGGTTCAATTTGGTGGGTAATCGCGAGTGGTATGGCAGTGACTTATCCTAAGTCTATGCCAGCATGGAAAGACTCATCCATTCTTCGTCACGCATTTGGCGTGCTGACTTTGCTACCATTCTTCTGGAGTGTGGTTATCCTGCGTGCTAACGGTATTGATGTTGATCCTTACCACGGCGCAAAATTGGTGATGTTCGTTTGCTTGCTTGTTTGGGCTGCGGACAGTGGTGCTTAC
Organism: Vibrio sp. 10N.286.46.A8; assembly: GCF_041470165.1. Taxonomy (NCBI): domain Bacteria; kingdom Pseudomonadati; phylum Pseudomonadota; class Gammaproteobacteria; order Vibrionales; family Vibrionaceae; genus Vibrio; species Vibrio sp. 10N.286.46.A8. The sequence goes on along the minus strand of NZ_JBFRLX010000035.1, from coordinate 39,891 downwards.
TTTTCAGGAAAGAGCTTTGGCAAGCGCAAAATGGCCCCTGCGGTGAGTCCTAATAAAACGATTGAAGGTCTTATTGGTGGCATCATTACAGCAGTGATCGTGGCCTGGATCTTTGCTGACTTGTTTGATATCCAATTCACAAGCCCTCTCCACATGATTGTTATTACTCTTGTGACCGTCGTTATTTCTGTTCTTGGTGATCTTGTTGAAAGCATGTTTAAACGTGTTTCTGGGGTGAAAGACAGCAGTAATCTGATTCCTGGTCATGGTGGTATACTTGATAGAATAGATAGCTTAACGGCTGCGTTCCCTGTCTTTGCTCTGCTTTATTTAGCATTCTAATAAAAAAGGGCAGTGATTCTGCCCTTTATTACATTTCTACGGTCATATGTGATGCGAAATCTAACTATCCTTGGCGCTACCGGCTCAATTGGTGCAAGTACACTAAAAGTCGTTGAACAAAACCCAGAACTCTATTCGGTTGTAGCAATGGCTGCAGGCTCGAATGTTGAAAAGATGCTGGCGTTAGTTGAAAAGTGGCAACCAAGCTATGTTGCTATGGCTTGCCCTGATGCAGCATCTAAGCTGACTGAAGTGTTGTCTACAAATCACCCAAACATCAAAGTTCTTTCTGGTTCTGAAGGCATGTGTCAGGTCGCTTCTCTAGATGAAGTGGACACGGTAATGGCTGCTATTGTGGGTGCGGCAGGTTTGCTTCCTACGATGTCTGCGGTTAAGGCTGGTAAGCGCATCTTGCTGGCTAACAAAGAAGCGTTGGTGATGTCTGGCCAGTTGTTTATCGACGCCGTAGAGAAGTACGGCGCTGAACTGCTTCCTGTCGACAGCGAGCATAATGCTATCTTTCAGTGTTTACCTCAGAATGTGCAAACCAAACTAGGCCGTTGTGACCTTGAAGAAAATGGTATCAACCATATTCTTTTGACTGGTTCGGGTGGCCCTTTTCGCTATACGGATGTTGCAGAGTTAGATTCGGTCACACCTGAGAGAGCGATTGCACACCCTAACTGGTCAATGGGCCCTAAGATCTCTGTTGATTCAGCTACGATGATGAATAAAGGCTTAGAGTACATTGAGGCGAAATGGCTATTTAATGCCTCTCAAGAGCAACTCAAAGTTATTATTCACCCTCAGTCTGTGATTCATTCTATGGTTCAGTACAAAGATGGCTCAGTATTGGCTCAAATGGGTGAACCTGATATGGCGACGCCAATTGCTTTGACCATGTCTTATCCTGATCGTACTGAAGCGGGTGTTAAGCCTCTGGATTTCACCAAAGTGGGCGAGCTTACCTTCTTAGAGCCCGATTTAACTCGTTACCCATGTTTGAGATTAGCCATTGAGGCGTGCTATTTGGGGCAGCATGCAACAACAGCAATTAATGCGGCAAACGAAATTGCAGTCGATGCTTTCTTGAACAATCAAGTGAAGTTTACCGATATTGCTATCATTAACGAGCATGTTATGAACAAAGTATGTGAACAACATAACTCTGAAGGCTTAGATAGCTTGGAAAGCCTTCTCGAGCTCGATAATATGTCTCGTCAAATAGCCATTCAATTTATAAAAGAGCAGCTAGCATGAGTGGAATTCTGTGGAACTTCGCATCCTTTATTGTAGCGCTTGGTATTCTGGTCGCTGTTCATGAATTTGGACACTTCTGGGTTGCTCGTCGCTGCGGTGTGAAAGTAGAAAAATTCTCGATTGGTTTTGGTAAATCGATCTGGAGTAAAGTTGGCCGCGATGGAACGGAATATAGCTTGTCAGTCATTCCATTGGGTGGCTACGTTAAGATGCTTGATGGTCGTGTTGATGACCTTTCTGAAGACGAACAGCAATACGCTTTTGATAAGAAACCGTTGTGGAAACGAACAGCGATTGTGGGTGCAGGTCCAGCATTCAACTTTATCTTTGCCGTGTTCGCATATTGGCTGGTATTTTTGATTGGCGTGCCTGCGGTTAAACCGGTGATCGGTGAGGTCACCCCGCAATCTATTGTTGCACGAGCCGGAATTGAAACTGGAATGGAACTTAAATCTATTTCAGGAATCAAAACCGCAGATTGGGAATCAGTAAACTTGGGTTTGATATCACATATTGGTGATGAGTCCATGACTGTAACGGTTTCTTCTCAAGACGACATCGGCTTTGAACAACAGATAACATTGGATATTTCTGACTGGTCGTTCAACCCAGAAACTGAGTCAGCAATGACAACGCTTGGTTTTAGACCCTATTCTCCAGAGATATCGACAGTGCTCGCTCAAGTTATTGATGACGGTGCTGCCTATTCTGCAGGGCTAGAATCTGGCGATAAAATTGTCGAAATTAATGGTCAGCCTATTGAACAGTGGAAGTCGGTTGTTGAATTAATCCGTTCACACCCAATGATGCCCTTGGACCTTGTCGTATTACGAAATGGTGTTGAGCGGTCATTGGTTATGACGCCCAATAGTCGCGAATTTTCTGATGGTTCTACAATCGGCTATGCGGGTATTGCTCCCGAAGTCGCAGAATGGCCAGAAGATTATCGCTTTGAGTTACAATTTGGTGTAATTGAGTCTGTAGGAAAAGCATTTAATAAAACAGGTCAAATCATAGGTTTGACACTGACAATGCTTAAGAAGCTTATCGTTGGTGATGTTGGCTTAAATAACTTGAGTGGCCCAATTTCAATTGCTAAAGGCGCAGGGGCAACCGCCGATTACGGTTTAGTTTACTTCTTAGGTTTTTTAGCTCTGATTAGTGTTAACTTGGGTATTATTAATTTAGTTCCGCTGCCTATGCTTGATGGCGGACATTTGCTCTTTTTCGCTATTGAGGCCGTTACTCGTAAACCTGTACCTGAAAAAGTTCAAGAAATGGGATATAGAGTGGGAGGCGCAATCCTCTTCTCTTTGATGGCTCTGGCAATATTTAATGATTTTACTCGTCTGTGAATGGTTTCTCACAGGCATTGGTAGTAGCAAGGAATAATTAGAATAAGTATGGCGATTAAGCAAATTCTGTTCGCAAGTCTATTGGCCACTAGTGTGGCTGCGAACGGAGCACAAAACTTTGTAGTTCAAGATATCAAGATCGAAGGTTTACAGCGTGTTGCACTTGGTGCAGCTCTACTGAAAATGCCAGTACGTATTGGCGATGAAGTGGATGACGGCGATGTGTCTGAGATCATTCGTGCACTGTATGCTTCAGGCAACTTTGAGGACGTTAAAGTTCTTCGCGATGATGATGTTTTAGTTGTTCAAGTCAAAGAACGACCGACCATCGCAAGTATCTCATTCTCAGGTAACAAGGCGATCAAAGAAGAACAACTTCAGCAGAACCTAGATGCATCTGGTGTTCGTGAAGGTGAAGCCCTTGACCGTACTACACTGAGTAACATTGAGAAGGGCCTTGAAGATTTCTACTACAGTGTTGGTAAATACAACGCGACAGTAAAAGCCGTAGTGACGCCTCTGCCTCGTAACCGTTCTGACCTTAAGTTTGTATTTACTGAGGGCGTGTCCGCTAAGATTCAGCAAATTAACTTTATCGGTAACGAAGTTTTCTCTGACGCTGATCTACTTAGTCGTTTCAACTTGAACGTTGATGTTGCATGGTGGAATTTCCTTGCGGATGAAAAATACCAGAAGCAAGTACTGGCTGGTGATATCGAAGCGTTGAAATCTTACTACCTTGACCGTGGTTACCTTAAATTTAAGGTGGATTCGACTCAGGTTGCGATCTCTCCTGATAAGAAAGGTGTTTACATCACGCTAGGCCTAGATGAAGGCGAAGCTTATACCGTTAAAGATGTCTCTTTCCGTGGTGAGCTTATCGGCCGCGAGGCTGACTTCGAAGCGTTAGTGCCATTCGAAGATGGCGATACATATAACGGTTCTTCTGTAACGTCTTTAGAAGAGGGCGTGAAACGAATTCTAGGCGAATCTGGCTATGCGTACCCACAAGTTCGTACGATTCCTGAATTTGACGATGAGACCAAAGAAGTGTCGTTGGTTATCAATGTAGAAGCGGGCAGCCGTATCTACGTTCGTGATATTCGATTCACGGGTAACAACTCAACGAAAGATGAAGTACTGCGTCGTGAAATGCGTCAAATGGAAGGCAGCTGGCTGAACTCCAAGTCGATTGATACAGGTAAGAACCGTCTTAACCGTTTAGGCTTTTTTGAAACGGTCGATGTGCAAACGGTACGTGTTCCTGGCAGTGAAGACCAAGTGGATCTGGTTTACAACGTTAAGGAAGCGAACTCGGGTAGCGTCAACTTCGGTGTTGGCTACGGTACTGAATCGGGTGTCAGCTTCCAGGTTGGTTTACAGCAAGATAACTTTGCAGGTTCTGGTAACCGTGTTGGCGTAAGCGCCATGATGAACGATTACCAAAAGAATGTGAGCTTAGACTACCGCGACCCATACTGGAACCTTGATGGCGTGAGTATGGGAGGGAAAATCTTCTACAACGAATTTGAAGCCTCTGAAGCGGGTATTGTCGATTATACCAACCAAAGTTATGGTACGAGCTTAACATGGGGTTTCCCTATGGATGAGCTGAACCGTCTCGAGTTTGGTTTTGGTTATACGCACAACAAAATCGGTAACGTTCCTACCTATATTCAAGTTGAACAGTTTGCGAGAAGTATTGACCAATACGGTGATGAGCATATCTTAACCGATGACTTCGATATCAATATCTCTTGGACGCGCAACAACCTTAACCGTGGCTTCTTCCCTACTGAAGGTAACCACCAACGTGCTTTCGCGAAAATAACCGTACCAGGCTCGGATGCGAAATACTTCAAAGCGCAATACGATGTAAAACATTACATTCCGTTGACTAAAAAGCATGAGTTCACACTATTGATGCGTGGTCGATTAGGCTATGGTAACGGTTATGGTCAAACGGATGGTAATGATAACTTGTTCCCATTCTACGAAAACTACTACGCGGGTGGTTTTACAACACTACGTGGTTTTGGTTCGAACTCAGCTGGTCCAAAAGCTGTTTACGGAAATAGCACGGGCAACAACCCGACGTACAATTCTGCAACCGATGATTCGGTTGGTGGTAATGCGGTTGCTTTGGCTAGCGTAGAGTTAATCGTACCAACACCGTTTGCTTCTGATGAAGCGCGCAGTCAGATTCGAACTAGCGTGTTCTTCGATATGGCAAGTGTATGGGATACCGAATTCGTAGACCGTGGCGTACCTAATAGCGGTCAACAGTACTACTACGATTACTCTGACCCAACAAATTACCGTTCATCTTATGGTGCCGCTCTTCAGTGGATGTCACCGATGGGACCATTGGTTTTCTCTCTAGCGAAACCAATTAAAATCTACGAAGGCGATGACGAAGAATTCTTCACATTCACCATTGGTAGAACTTTCTAATCTTTAAAGGACAATATTTTGAAAAATATGATTAAAGCAGCAGGTTTAGGCCTTGTAGTTCTTAGCTCTTCTTTCTTTGCAACAGCGGCTGAAGCTGCGCAAAAAGTGGGCTATGTAAATACTGCACAAGTATTCCAGGCTCTACCTCAGCGTGAAGTTGTTCTTCAAAAAATGCAGGAAGAGTTCAAAGATAAAGCTGCTGAGCTTCAAAGTATCCAAGCTGAAGCTAAGACTAAGATTGAAAAGCTTAAGCGTGATGGTGAGCTATTAGGGCCTGATGAAGTAGAGAAACTTCGTATTGAAGTCGGCCAACTAGACAGCAAATACAAAATCAAAGCTCAAGCATTAGAAAAAGCAAGCCAACGTCGTGAAGCACAAGAGAAGCAGAAGCTATTCAAAGTAATTCAAGATGCTGTAACTAAAGTTGCAGAGAAAGAAGGCTACGACATGATCGTTGATATTCAAGCTCTGCAGTACGGTAAGCCAGAATACAACATCTCTGAAAAAGTAATTAAATCACTGAAATAAGTTTTATGAAGAATCTGACCTTAGCCGAATTGGCAACGATTACCGGTGGAGAGCTACACGGAGACGGTGCAGTTACCGTTTCAGCAGTCGCTCCTATGGATAAAGCGCAAGAAGGAAATATTACGTTCCTTTCGAACGTGAAGTACAGCAAGCACCTTGGCGACTGTAAAGCATCCGCTATTATGGTTAAAGAGAGCGAGCGTGAACTGTGTAAGACCAACGTTATTGTGGTCAGCGACCCTTATGTTGCTTTTGCTAAGGTTGCTCAAGCGCTTGATACCACGCCAGCGCCAGCTGCTGGTATTGCTGATTCTGCTTCAATTTTAGGCGACGCGACCATTGGACAAAATGTGTCTATTGGTGCCAATGCTGTGATTGAAACTGGCGTAGTGCTTGGTGATGACGTCGTTATCGGTGCTGGTTGCTTTATTGGTCAAAATGCAAAAATTGGCGCAGGTACTAAGCTTTGGGCTAACGTAAGTGTTTACCATGAAGTGGTGATTGGCGAAGCATGTTTGATTCAATCTAGTACAGTGATTGGATCCGATGGTTTTGGTTATGCGAATGAGAAAGGCGAGTGGGTTAAGATCCCGCAAGTCGGTTCAGTTCGTGTTGGTAACCGCGTAGAAATCGGCGCGTGTACTACCGTTGACCGTGGCGCATTAGATGACACTATTATTGAAGATAACGTTATCTTAGATAACCAACTTCAGATAGCTCATAATGTTCACATCGGATATGGTTCTGCTATTGCAGGTGGTACTATCATTGCCGGCAGCACAACGATAGGTAAGTACTGTATTATTGGTGGCGGTTGTGTGATTAATGGTCATATTGAAATCGTTGACGGCGTTACAATCACCGGTATGGGGATGGTAATGCGCAGTATCACCGAAAAAGGCATGTACTCTTCAGGTATTCCTTTACAGCCAAATAAAGATTGGCGTAAAACAGCAACGCGAGTTCATCGTATTGATGAAATGAACAAGCGTTTGAAAACCGTTGAAAAACTTATCGAGAACAGCGCGGAATCATAATTCCAGCATTTCTAATAAAAGGCTCGCGTACAGCGAGTCTTTTTCGTTTATAATCCTTCTCATTAAATAAAGAATATACATAGGAATACGACTTTGACTACTGAACAGACAACGATGAACATTACTGAAATTCAGGAACTATTACCTCATCGCTACCCATTCTTAATGGTTGATCGTGTGACTAGCTTTGAAAAAGAAAAGACACTGACTGCGATTAAGAATGTTTCTGTTAACGAACCTCAGTTCACAGGCCACTTCCCACAACTTCCTGTATTCCCAGGTGTGTTGATCTTAGAAGCAATGGCGCAAGCAACAGGTCTTCTAGCATTTAAATCTTTTGGTGCTCCTTCTGGTAATGAGCTTTACTACTTTGCTAGCGTAGATAAAGCGAAGTTCCGCAAGCCAGTAGTGCCAGGTGACCAATTGGTTATCGAAGTTGAGTTCTTAAAAGAACGTCGTGGCATTGCATCGTTCAACGGTGTAGCGAAAGTTGACGGCGTAGTTGTATGTTCAGCTGAACTTAAATGTGCTCGTAGAGAGTTTTAATATGATTCATGAAACAGCGAAAATTCACCCGGCAGCAGTAATCGAAGGTGATGTAACTATCGGTGCTAACGTGACGGTTGGTCCTTTCACTTACATTGCTGGTAACGTGACAATTGGTGATGACACTGAAGTGATGTCGCATGTTGTGATCAAAGGTCACACGACAATTGGTAAGCAAAACCGAATCTTCCCACACGCAGTGATTGGAGAAGAAAACCAAGATAAGAAATACGGTGGTGAAGACACGACTGTTGTGATCGGTGACCGTAATGTGATTCGTGAAGCAGTTCAGATCCACCGTGGTACAACTCAAGACAAAGCTACCACTGTGATTGGCGATGACAACTTACTTTGTGTAAATGCTCACGTAGCGCATGATGTTATTGTTGGTAACCATACTCACATTGGTAACAATGCTATTCTTGGTGGCCACGTAACCGTTGGCGATTATGCGGGTGTTATGGCGCTTTCTGCTATTCACCCATTTTGTTCTATTGGTGCTTATGCGTACATTGGCGGCTGTTCTGCGGTTGTTCAAGATGTACTGCCGTACGTGCTTGCACAGGGTAATCATGCCGCTCCATTCGGCCTCAACCTAGTGGGCTTGAAGCGTAACGGATTTGAGAAACCAGAAATTCGAGCATTACAGAAAGCGTACAAAGAGTTATACCGTTCAGGCAAAACACTTGAAGAAGCGAAAGCCGCTTTAGTTGAAATGGCGAAAGAGTTTGCTTCGGTAACTCCTATGTTAGAAATGCTAGAGAGCTCTGAGCGCGGTATTATTCGTTAATACTTGATGTGGTTATGTACCAATCAATATGAGTATGACAATAGTTACCTCGTTAGATTGGTATAACAAAAAGATCGCTACTCGTTAGGCGATCTTTTTTGTTTTAGGCAAGAAGGGAATTAGAAAACTATGGCACAGCAAGAAGCAGCAACCAATAGCTTGGACTTTGTTTCGAATGAACCTCTGCGTGTAGGTATCGTTGTCGGAGAACTCTCTGGTGACACGCTTGGCGAAGGCTTTATTAAAGCGATCAAATCACAATATCCGAATGCTGAATTCGTGGGTATTGGCGGACCAAAAATGAAGGCGCTTGGTTGTGAGTCTCTTTTCGAAATGGAAGAGCTTGCCGTGATGGGGCTTGTAGAAGTGCTTGGTCGTTTACCTCGCTTGCTAAAAGTGAAAGCGGAGCTAGTTAAGTACTTTACTCAAAACCCGCCAGATGTCTTCGTCGGTATCGATGCGCCAGACTTTAATCTAAGACTTGAATTAGATCTTAAGAACGCGGGCATTAAGACTGTTCATTATGTCAGCCCTTCAGTCTGGGCATGGCGTCCAAAGCGTATCTTTAAAATCGACAAAGCAACCGATTTGGTACTGGCTTTCTTACCATTCGAAAAAGCGTTTTATGATAAATATAACGTTGCTTGTGAATTCGTTGGCCACACGTTGGCTGATACCATTCCACTGGAGCCGAATAAGAAAGAGGCTCGCGATCTTTTAGGTTTAGATCAAGATAAGCCGTGGTTAGCGGTATTGCCAGGTAGCCGTGGTGGTGAAATGAGTTTGATTGCTCAACCATTTATCGAAACTTGTCAGCGCATTAAGCAAAAGTACCCTGATATCAATTTTGTTGTTGCATTGGTTAATGAACAGCGCAAGAAACAGTTTACAGAGATCTGGCAATCGACGGCACCTGAACTTGAATTTACCTTGGTAGAAGATACGGCTACCAATGTGATTACTGCTGCTGATTCTGTTTTGTTAGCTTCTGGTACTGTTGCTCTTGAGTGTATGTTGCTGAAACGACCGATGGTCGTTGGCTACAAGGTCAACAAGCTCACTGGCTATATCGTTAAGAAATTGTCGATCACAGAATTTGTCTCGTTACCGAATATCCTAGCGGGTGAAGAAATCGTAAAAGAACACATTCTTGAGGAGTGTCACCCAGATTACCTTTTCCCATCGGTCGATAAGATGCTTTCAACTGACAACGCGCCACTTATTGAACGCTTTACTGAAATGCATCACTGGATTCGTAAAGATGCTGACAAACAGGCAGCTAACGCAGTTCTGAAATTGATCGGTCGAGAGTTTGTTGAATCATAAAGTGCTTCTTTCAAAAGCATTTGCTTAAAAGTTACAAAGAGAATTGTCATGGCAGTAAAAGAGAAAAAAGAATTTCCTCCTTTTGAGTATCCTCAAGGCTACCAGTTATTCGCTGGTGTTGATGAAGTGGGGCGTGGGCCGTTAGTTGGTGATGTAGTTACCGCCGCGGTTATCCTCGATCCGAATAACCCAATCGAAGGCTTGAACGATTCAAAAAAACTGTCTGAGAAAAAGCGCCTTGCTCTGCTTCCTGAAATTAAAGAGAAAGCCTTGGCATGGTCTGTGGGGCGTTGTTCCCCACAAGAAATTGATGAGTTGAATATCTTACAAGCGACTATGGTAGCTATGCAGCGTGCTATTGCCGGGCTGAGTGTTCAACCTGATATGGCGCTAATAGATGGAAACCGAGTCCCTGAGCTACCGATGGCCGGTCTGGCTATTGTGAAAGGGGATTTACGGGTGGCTGAAATCAGCGCAGCGTCTATCATCGCTAAAGTGGTTCGTGACCAAGAGATGGAAGAACTTGATAAGCTTCATCCAGAGTTTGGTTTTGCTAAACATAAAGGTTACCCGACAAAAGCGCATTTTGAAGCGATTGAAAAACATGGCGTAACCGAGCATTACCGCAAAAGCTTTAAGCCAGTAAAACGTATTCTTGGCATAGATTAGAGCGAATTGAATAAGCTCTATATAGATTAGAGCTTTACGTAAACTAGAGCTTAGCATCGAATAAAGTTGCTTAGTGACGCTAGAAAAAAATAGAATACACACAGTTGTAATCCTAGGCTCAAACCTAGAACTCAGGAAAAATAATGTCAGATCCAAAATTTGTTCACCTACGCGTACACAGTGACTTTTCGATGGTGGATGGCCTATCCAAGGTGCCACCATTAGTTAAAAAAGTCGCTGAAATGGGTATGCCTGCTCTAGCATTGACCGACTTTACCAACCTGTGCGGTTTGGTGAAATTCTACGGTACTGCTCATGGGTGTGGGGTTAAACCAATTATTGGTGCTGACTTCTTGATGCAGTCTCCTGATTTTGGCGATGAATTGACAAAACTCACCGTTATTGCAACGAGTAATAAAGGCTACAATAACCTAACGTTATTAATATCAAAAGCTTACCTTCGTGGCCATGTGCAGCATCAGCCTGTTATTGATAAAGAGTGGCTGATTGAACATGCGGAAGGCCTGATTCTTTTATCGGGTGCAAAAGAAGGTGAGATTGGTAAAGCGTTGCTGAAAGGCAATAGAGAGTTGGTTGCAAGCAGCGTTGAGTTTTACAAAACACATTTCGCAGACCGTTTTTATCTGGAGCTCATTCGAACTGGACGTACGGACGAAGAGTCTTATCTGCACTTTGCGCTGGAATTGGCTGAGCAAGAAGACCTGCCAGTTGTTGCGACCAACGAAGTGGTATTCATTTCTGAAGACTTGTTTGACGCTCATGAAATCCGTGTGGCGATTCACGACGGCTTTACCATGGTTGATCCACGTCGACCGAAAAACTACAGTCCACAACAGTACCTCCGTAGCGAAGAAGAGATGTGTGAGTTGTTCTCAGATATCCCTGAAGCATTAGAGAACAGTGTTGAGATCGCTAAGCGTTGTAATGTCACCGTTCGATTGGGCGAATACTTCTTGCCGAACTTCCCGACGGAAGGTTTGGCGATTGAAGACTTCTTGATCAAAAAATCAGAAGAAGGTCTTGAACGACGTTTAGCATTCCTATTTCCTGACGAAAAAGTCAGAGCTGAACGCAGGCCTGAATACGATGAGCGACTTAAAATCGAGCTAGAAGTAGTTAATAACATGGGTTTCCCAGGTTACTTCTTGATCGTAATGGAGTTCATCCAGTGGTCAAAAGATAACGATGTACCAGTAGGCCCGGGTCGTGGTTCTGGTGCTGGTTCTTTGGTGGCTTACGCGCTTGATATCACCGATCTTGATCCACTTGAATATGACTTGCTGTTCGAACGTTTCTTGAACCCAGAACGTGTATCCATGCCCGATTTCGATATCGATTTCTGTATGGATAAGCGTGACCAAGTTATTGATCACGTGGCTGAAATGTACGGCCGTGATGCCGTTTCTCAGATCATCACCTTCGGTACTATGGCGGCAAAAGCGGTAATCCGTGACGTTGGCCGTGTATTAGGCCACCCATTTGGCTTCGTTGACCGTATTTCTAAGCTAGTTCCGCCTGATCCGGGTATGACGCTAGAGAAAGCATTCCTCGCTGAGCCTGCATTGCCTGAACTCTACGACGGCGATGAAGAAGTTCGTGAGCTGATTGATAAATGTCGAATTCTAGAAGGTTGTACGCGAAACGCAGGTAAACACGCAGGTGGTGTTGTAATCTCACCGACCACGATTACTGATTTTGCACCTATCTATGCCGATGCTGAAGGTAACTTCCCAGTAACGCAATTCGATAAGAATGACGTAGAAACTGCTGGCTTGGTTAAGTTTGACTTCTTGGGGCTGCGTACACTGACGATCATTGACTGGGCACTAGGCCTAGTAAACCCTCGCTTAGCGAAAGAGGGGAAAGATCCGGTTCGTATCGAGTCGATTCCTTTGGATGATCAAGCGTCATTTAACCTATTACAGAATTCAGAAACGACTGCGGTATTCCAACTGGAATCTCGCGGTATGAAAGATCTGATCAAGCGTCTGCAACCCGACTGTTTTGAAGATATCATCGCATTGGTGGCCTTGTTCCGTCCGGGCCCTCTGCAATCAGGCATGGTAGATAACTTTATCGACCGTAAACACGGACGAGAGGCGGTCTCTTACCCTGATGAAACGTGGCAACACGAATCGCTTAAAGAGACACTAGAACCTACGTACGGCATCATCCTGTATCAAGAACAGGTAATGCAAATCGCTCAGATCCTTGCGGGTTATACGCTTGGTGGAGCCGATATGCTGCGTCGTGCGATGGGTAAGAAAAAGCCTGAAGAGATGGCAAAACAGCGCGGTACCTTTAAAGAAGGTGCTGAAGCCAATGGTGTTGATGGCGAACTGTCCATGAAGATCTTTGACTTGGTAGAGAAGTTTGCGGGCTACGGCTTTAACAAATCTCACTCGGCTGCATACGCACTGGTTTCTTATCAAACACTGTGGTTGAAAACACACTACCCTGCGGAATTCATGGCGGCAGTAATGACCGCGGATATGGATAACACCGAGAAGGTTATTGGCCTTGTCGATGAGTGTTTCCGTATGAAACTCAAGCTCCTTCCACCTGACATCAACTCGGGCCTATACCGCTTTAATGTCGATGAAGATGGCGCAATTGTTTATGGAATCGGTGCGATTAAAGGGGTTGGTGAAGGCCCAATTGAAGCTATTATCGAAGCGCGTAATAAAGGCGGTTACTTTAAAGACTTGTTCGACTTCTGTGCACGACTTGATCTGAAAAAAGTGAACAAGCGTGTTATCGAAAAGTTGATTCTGTCAGGCGCCTTAGATAGATTAGGTCCTCACCGAGCTGCGATGATGGCCTCATTGAAAGATGCGGTTAAGGCGGCAAGCCAACATCACCACGCTGAGTCTTTTGGTCAATCGGATATGTTTGGCGTGTTGACCGACGCTCCGGAAGAAGTAGAACACAAGTATACCCAAGTACCGAAGTGGCCTGAAAAGGTTTGGCTTGAAGGTGAGCGTGAGACGTTAGGTTTGTATTTAACGGGTCACCCGGTTAATGCGTACATTAAAGAGCTCGCGAAATACACCAGCTGTCGCTTGAAAGATGCCACGCCGACACGTCGTGACCAGTCATTAACGATTGCAGGCTTAGTAATTGCTGCTAGGGTAATGACCACGAAGCGCGGAACTCGAATTGGTTTGATGACCCTCGACGACCGATCGGGTCGGATGGAAGTGATGTTGTTCTCGGATGCGCTCGATCGCTACGCAGAATTGCTCGAAAAAGACAAAATTGTGGTTGTTTCTGGACAGGTCAGCTTTGATGATTTCAATGGTGGGCTTAAAATGTCCGCGCGCGAGGTCATGGACTTAGGAAGCGCCCGTGAGAAATATGCTCGTGGGGTGTCGATATCTATCGAGCAATCCCAAATTAACGGTCAATTTTTTGAACGCTTTGGTCAAATCTTAGAACCTTATAGAGCCGGAACGGTCCCAGTCAATGTATACTACCAACGTGCCGACGCTAGAGCGCGGTTAACATTGGGCACAGAATGGCGTGTGACGCCAAGTGATACATTACTAGACGAATTAAAACAGCTGCTTGGAAATAGCCAAGTAGAACTCGAATTTAACTAAAATTTAGCTCCGTAACTGCGGAGCTGAATCAACAAGGATTCATAGATGAGCCTGAACTTTCTAGAATTTGAAAAGCCTATCGCTGAACTTGAAGCAAAAATCGAAGCGCTACGTGACGTTTCGCGTCACGGTGGTGACGCAGCGGTAGATCTAGACAAAGAAATTGAACAACTAGAGAAAAAAAGCTTAGAGCTTAAACAGAAAATCTTTAGTGACTTAGGTGCATGGCAGGTGGCTCAACTTGCTCGTCACCCTCAACGTCCTTACACCAAAGATTACCTGGAGCATGCATTCACAGAGTTTGAAGAGATGGCGGGCGATCGCGCTTACGCTGACGACAAAGCAATTGTGGGTGGTATGGCTCGTCTAAATGGTCGTCCTGTTATGGTTATTGGTCACCAGAAAGGTCGTGAGACTAAAGAGAAAGTGATCCGTAACTTTGGTATGCCAAAGCCAGAAGGTTACCGTAAGGCACTTCGCCTAATGGAAACGGCTGAGCGTTTCAACATGCCAATCATTACTTTCATCGACACAGCGGGTGCTTACCCAGGTGTTGGTGCTGAAGAGCGTGGCCAATCTGAAGCGATCGCTAAGAACCTTAAAGTAATGGCTGGTCTTTCAGTTCCAGTTATCTGTAACGTTGTTGGTGAAGGCGGTTCTGGTGGTGCACTAGCAATCGGTGTTGGTGATTACGTGAACATGCTTCAGTACTCTACATACTCAGTAATCTCTCCAGAAGGTTGTGCTTCAATCCTGTGGCGTGATTCAGATAAAGCACCACAAGCTGCTGAAGCGATGGGCCTAGTAGCTCCTCGACTTAAAGAGCTTGAGCTTATCGATGAAATCATCCCTGAGCCTCTAGGTGGCGCGCACCGCGATCCAATACAGACAGCTCAGAACATGAAAGACATGTTAGTTAAGCAGTTAGAAGAGCTAGAGCAATTTGACAACGAAGCACTTCTAGAGCGTCGTTACCAGCGTCTAATGAGCTACGGTTACTGCTGATAAGGGACCTTAGCAAGGTATAAGACCTGCTTTCCGTAACAAGTTGATGAAAGGGTTGGACTCAGTGCCAACCCTTTTTTATTATTAAAACATTCTCCTTTCTCATTAGTACACACGGCTCACTTAACCCCATGACTCACTTAATCGAAACTTTTACCTCTGCATTTCAACAAAGCGATCTCAAACCTCGTCGGTTAGTCGTTGCTTTCAGTGGTGGTGTCGATTCTCGAGTGTTATTGGAATTGGCCGCGAAATACGCTAAGTCCCATCACATTGAGTGCTGTGCGGTGCACGTTCATCACGGTCTCAGTAAGAATGCTGATCTTTGGGCTGAGCAATGCCAAACATGGTGTGATGCGTCGTCGGTTCCTTTAGCCATCGAGCGAGTATCTCTAGATATTAACAGCGGAGAAAGTGTTGAAAAGCTGGCTCGAGATGCTCGTTATGATTCGCTTCAGAAGCACCTTAGTTTTGGTGATGTTCTAATTACAGGCCAACATATTGATGACCAACTTGAAACTTTCTTGCTGGCATTAAAACGTGGCAGTGGTCCGAAAGGACTCTCTTCAATGGCGAAAGTGATGTCGTTTGGCGAAGCGTTTATTGTGAGACCTCTGCTGTCTGTGACTCGATTAGACATCGAAGCGTCGGCTCACGATATGGGGTTAACTTGGGTCGAAGATGAGAGTAATCAGGATCTGCGCTTTGATCGAAATTTCATTCGTCATCAAGTCACTCCGACGTTGACAGAGCGCTGGCCTAGCTTTCGAGAATCGGTCTGTCGCAGTGCTCAATTATGTGCAGAACAAGAGTCGCTACTCGACGAACTGCTTGAGTCTCACTTACAACAAGCTTTGGGAGGCTGTAACAGTAAGAGCCAGAGCTTAAGCATTGATTCGTTATCTCAGCATTCTGATTTGTTACGAGCACGTTTGATCAGAATGTGGCTCAGCCATTGCAATCAACCGATGCCAAGCCAAAAGCAGCTAAAACTTATTTGGGATGAAGTGGCTTGTGCTCAGGCAGATGCCAATCCTAAGCTGGTGTTGAATGATGTTGAGATTAGGCGCTTTAATAATCAGCTCTATTTGGTACAAGACACCAAAGATTTGTCGAGCTGGAAAAGTGAAATCTTGATTGATGAGAATTTATTATTGCCTGATGGTTTAGGTGAGATCCATTTAAAAGCGGTGTCGAGTGGTAGTGCATCTCATAACCGAGATGTACAACGTTTTTCCCTTACTAAAGCCAACGGAACCTTACGAGTGATCTTTAACCCTGAAGGAGTGTCGGCTCACCCAGTTGGTCGTGGTCATAGTCGAAAACTCAAGAAGCTTTTTCAGGAATATCAAGTACCCAGCTGGTTAAGACGTAGAACGCCGATATTAATGGATGGCGATCGAGTGATCGCTGTTTTAGGCCTATTCGTAGATAAAAACTACGAAGGTCAAGATTGTGAAGCGCTTTGGAGCAAGTAGAAAAAGTTTGTGTCACAATTCACCGTCACTTTAATAAAAATAATTAATGGAATATGCAATGAAGAAAATTACACTAGGATTAGTTCTTGGATTTGGACTATTGAGTGGTAACGCTCTGGCGGGTGATGTTGCTGCGGGTCAAGCTAAAGCGGCAATCTGTGCGGCTTGTCATGGCGCAGACGGTATCGCAATGATCCCAGGATATCCAAATCTTAAAAGCCAAAACGAGCAATACATCGCTTCATCAATTAAGGCATATAAGAACGGCCAGCGCACCGGCGGTTTGGCGGCTGTAATGCAGGCTCAGGCTTCAATGCTGAGTGATGAAGATATTGCTAATCTAGCTGCTTACTACTCAAGCCTTAAGTAAAACCTTCTTAAAGCGCTGATTAAACAAGATGATAAATTTCGAGCCAGAGCTTTAATGCTCTGGCTTTTTTCATTGAATGTTTACTATAGCTAACCGATAATGAGCTATTCGCACAGTTTAAGGGATGAACATGAAAAAGATTGAAGCCATTATCAAGCCATTCAAACTTGATGATGTACGTGAAGCACTTGCAGAAGTGGGTATTACGGGTATGACAGTATCTGAAGTTAAAGGCTTTGGACGTCAAAAAGGTCATACTGAGCTATACCGTGGCGCAGAGTACATGGTCGATTTTTTACCTAAAGTGAAATTGGAAATTGTTGTGACCGACGAAGTGGCTGACCAATGTGTTGATACCATTATCGAAACGGCTCAAACAGGTAAAATTGGTGACGGTAAGATCTTCATTACTGAAGTTGAACGTGTGGTACGTATTCGTACTGGCGAAGAAGACGAAGACGCCGTATAAAAAAACTATTACCTTAAAAGGAGCGTTTATCGCTCCTTTTTCATTTCTGGTAGGGTGCTGTATGTTTAAGAAAACCATCATTGTTATCACGCTATTGATAACGCTTGCTGTTGTTAGCTTTCATATTATCTTCGTGATCCCGAATAAACCCAATTTGATCACTTCTTCTCAAAATACTAGCAACGATATCTACAGCTGCTACCAAAACTCAGCCCCGAAAGCGATTGATGTGTCTGATGGCCTAGACATTACCGTGTGGAATATCTATAAGCAAAACCGAAATAATTGGCAAAGTGAGTTAAATCAGCTGTCAGCCGGTAGCGATTTAGTTTTGCTGCAAGAAGCGAGTATGACAGAAGGGCTTCGCCAATGGGTAACGAGTGGTCAATGGGGAAGTACTCGAGTGAATGCATTTGAAGCTTTTGAACAAAGTGCAGGCGTACTCAACCTAGCGACGCATCTACCGATTGAAGCTTGTGCTTATACTCATGAAGAACCTTGGCTTCAATTACCTAAATCTGCACTTTGGTCTCGCTATCTGCTAAGTAATGGCGAAGAACTGGCTGTGATTAATATCCATGCGGTGAACTTTACCTTTGGTACGGAAGATTATGAGGCTCAGCTCAAGAGCTTAACCGACAATCTCCAAAAGTATCGTGGGCCTGTTATTTTTGCTGGGGATTTTAACAGTTGGAGTGAAGCTCGCTTTGCTGTATTGAAAGATGCGTTGGAACAGGTAGGTTTGACGGAAGTTGCTTTTGAACCAGATAACCGTACACAGTTTATGACAGGGTTGGTGCTCGATCATGTGTTCTATCGAGGGTTAGAAGTAGACAAAGCAAAGGCGCCCATTACGGACGCCTCTGATCATAACCCTATGCGAGTGACCTTTAAGGTTAAATAGAAGAAGCTATCTAGCCTATTAGCCTATTAGTCATTGGATCTTAGCTATTCACCATTCACACTGTGGTTACTTTGGGTAATAAGCAGGGGAATAAATAGGCTAGTGAATTTTCGCTAGCCTTGTTTTTATCTATTCAGCTTAAAAGATTAAAATGTAGAGAGCCCAGATTAGGTAATAGCCAACCCATGGCAAACCAGAGATGACCAGTGCCTGACCACGCTCAAACTCCGTCCAAGTTAATACTGCTGCATAACCCAATACAATGTACCAAGGCAACAAGAGTGGTAATGAGCTGGCAAATTGCGACCAATCATTGGTTAGTGGCAACTTGATTAAGCCGTTTAAGCTGTTCAAGTCGGCCGCGTAGCTCATCACATGCCCGTGCTTGAGTATCAGGCTTGCGTAGCTTGCTACATCGCCTAGAACGGCAGGGAATATCACTACCGATGCGGCTGCAAACCATCGCCAAAAGCTATGTTGGTGTTGGCTTGGCTTTGTTGCTAAGTTAAACCAAAATGCCAACAGAATGATGGTTAACGTACGGCCGAATACATCACTGATGATTTCACTCGCGAGTAGAGTATTACTGTCAAGTAACGCCAATTGGTCAGGGTTTGTTTGAGCCAGTTGCTGTGACAACTCAGCGCTTAACCATGCAAAATCTACATTCGAAAAATAGGCTCCCCAAAATAAGAATGGGCTGAGCATTAATACGACGTAGGGTTGCCATCCCCAAGCACTTCGTTGATAAAGCGCTAAGAAACACGCTGTTGGTGAACGGAATATATCCAACAGCATGACGAGTGGGTTACTTGACGGGTTCATACACTTACCTTAGTTACATCAACATACAGCTTCAGTTTTTGTCCTGGCTGTAGGTATTTCTTGTTCTGCAAAGCGTTCCATTTTACAACATCTGCGCTTTTTACTTTGAACTTTGATGCAATACCGCTGACTGTGTCACCTGATCTTACGTTATAAAAGACAGTTCGGATGATGGCACCGTCTGAACTATTCTTCCAAATGACCAGTTCTTGACCAATTCTAAGAGTGTCACGTGGTCCCATGCCATTCCACTTAGCCAGTGATTGGTGAGATACCTTATTTGCGCGCGCAATCGTCCATAGGCTATCACCACTTTTTACGGTATGGCTAAGCTTATATTGACCACGACTCTTTGACTGTGTGCTTGCTAGGCGATTTGAAGCGCTTAGTGCGTATGTCTTATCGTCTTTGGTTGATGTTGGAATAAATAGGTGCTGACCAACACGAATATTATTGTTGCTCAAACCGTTTGCAGAGCGGATCATTTTGCTGGTGGTGTTGTATTTACTCGCCAGTACGCTGATGCTATCGCCAGATTGCACTTTATAGCGCACCAACTTCATGCCTTTGCCTTTATTGGCTGCCACTTCTTTGTTGAACTTCTCAACAGAGCTTAGAGGAAGCAATAATTGTTGGTGTTTCTCTGGTGCCGTTGCCCACTGGTTATAAGCCGGGTTGTAGCCTTGCAGCTCTTTGACAGGAATGTCGGCGTAGCTTGCGGCAATGGCTAAATCAAGTTGTTCATTTGGGTTAACCAGAGTCAGTACTGCCTTGTTCGGGATCGCAGGGATATCGATGCCATACTTTTCTTGGTTGGCAATCACGTCGGCCAGTGCAAGTAGCTTAGGTACATAGCTGCTGGTCTCTTTTGGTAAGTCTAGAGAGAAGAAGTCGATTGGCTTACCCAGCTTCTTGTTCTTACGGATTGCGCTGTTCACACGACCACCGCCACTGTTGTAGGCAGCGATTGCGTGTTGCCAGTTCCCATCAAAACGTTTGTTCAGGTCGGTTAAGAAATCCAATGCAGCGTCGGTTGAAGCGGCTACGTCACGGCGGCCATCGTACCAGAAGTTTTGTTCTAGTCCGTAAGCTTTGCCAGTACCCGAAATGAACTGCCATAGTCCAGCAGCGCTACCGTGAGAATAAGCAAATGCATCAAACGAGCTTTCAACGACGGGCAACAGGGCCAGCTCCAAAGGCAAGTCTCTTTCTTCAATCTTAGTTGTGATCAAATAAAGGAAAGGTTCAGCGCGTTTTGATACAGTTTTTAGATGACCAGGGTGCTTGAGGTACCAAGTGCGGTAGTAGTCGACTTTCTTTTGGTCCGGCACTTCCATTTCAAGTTGCATCGCAATACGTTTCCAAACATCTTGCTGTGTTTGTGGAGTAACGACGGGTGTTTCAACTTTTGGTTGTTCTTGGATCGCTCCCGATGAAACGTTCGCTTGAGAAACTTCTTTAGTAGGGGAGGTGTTGGTTTGCTCGGAAGCTTGGTCTGGATTCTCTGACTGAGTTAATTGGCAACCAGAAAGTAGTAGTACCAAAGCCCAGCTGTACTTAACTCGCATGTTACAGCCTTTTTAATAAACGGCCGATGATAATACTTGCCACTCCCTATGAGTGACAAGCCTGTATTTGTTAAAATTCGTTCTTCCACGCACGTAAAGCGGTAAAAACCGATAAAGGATCGGTCTGCTCAGTACGATTAGATACTGATTTCACTACACTTGGTTCTGTGTAGCGTAAGAAGGGGTTAACAAACTTTTCTTGTCTTAAATTTGTGGGGATGGTCGACTTATTTTGGGCTCGAAGCCGATTCACTTGGTCGCGGTATTGTTGCAAATGTTGGTTGTCAGGCTCAACAGCCAGTGCAAAAGCGATATTGGCTGCCGTGTATTCATGAGCACAGTAAACCTCGGTTTCTTGTGGGAGTGCTGTGATCTTGTTCAATGCATCAAACATCTGCTGTGGTGTGCCTTCCATGATTCGCCCACAACCAGCTGAAAACAGTACATCGCCACAAAACAGTTTGGCATCACCAACATAACCAATGTGCCCAGCGGTGTGCCCACTGAGCCCTAGCACGAGGAATACTTCGCCAAACAGCTCTAATTGGTCACCGTCATCAACGGGATGCGTTAAGGTCGGGATAGGTTCATTTTTGGGGCCAACGACATCCACGCCAGGGAATTGTCTTACCAGCTCTGGCACGCCACCAATGTGATCGTGGTGGTGGTGCGTAATCAAGATTGCATCTAAAGTTAGCTCATGGTGTGCTAAGTACTCTAATACTGGAGCTGCATCACCAGGGTCGACGACAGCACAACGGCGATCGCTATTTTGAATCAGCCAGATGTAATTGTCGTTAAATGCAGGTATGCTTTTGATATGTAACATTATTGGTTCTCCAGTCACTTTTAGTGAGACAGAATAAGTGAGACAGATTATTGATGAAGCCAGCACGTAGCAGAAAGAAGTTTGAGCGTCCTTATACTTGGGCACAATTGCACAATGGGGACTGGTTGAGAGAATCTATTCAAACTCGACTCGATGAGTGGTGCCCAAAACTATTTGGTTACCATATGCTCAAACTCGGTGGCCTCAGCAGTGAGATTTCTAGCTGCACATGCAACATTCAACATCAAGTAAACCTAGATATCCAGAACCCATTACATAATGTGATAGCAGATGGTTATAATTTACCCTTTTTAGAGAAAAGCTTTGATGTTGTGGTGCTGAGTCATCAGTTAGATTATAGCAACGACCCACACCGGCTATTGAGAGAAGTCGACCGAGTAATGATGGATGATGGCTATATTATCATCACCGGCTTTAACCCTTTTAGTGTGACTGGGCTTGCCAGTTTGATGCCTTGGCGAAAGAACAGCTTGCCATGGAGTGGGCGTATGTATACGCCAAACCGAATTAAAGATTGGCTAGGTGTACTTAATTATGAAGTGATTCATTGTGACACCTACGCGCTGTTCCCGATGAGTAAATACCAAGCGATGTGGACGTGGTTGGAGAACAGCTTAGGCAGCTGTGCATCGTTCGCTGGTAGCCAATACTTTATTGTTGCTCGTAAACGTACTTATCCACTTAAGCCTATCAAGCCACATTGGCACCTTAAGCGACGCTTCTCTCCTGTAGGAGCCAGTTTTAGAACCAATACGCGTCGCACCTTGGACTCCGCTAAAACTTCGTATCCGTTAAAAACAGAAAAAGCCGACTCATAGTCGGCTTTTCATCTATCTATCAGTTTCAGAAACTATAAATCTGTTTCTGAAATCTACATCTCATTTACAAAGGTGATTAGCTTGGTTGATAGCCCGTATCTTCTTGGGTCGGGTTTTCAGCTGCACTTCGAGCTAAATCATCACACATTTCATTTTCTCGGTGCCCCGCGTGCCCCTTAACCCAGCGCCAATCAACGCTATGGCGCGCCGTCTCTTTGTCGAGTCTTTGCCACAGGTCTGCGTTTTTAACGGGCTTTTTATCGGCTGTTTTCCAATCACGCTTTTTCCAGTTGTGAATCCACTGGGTGATACCTTGACGTACGTATTGGCTATCTGTGGTCAGAATGACAGAGCAAGGCTCTTTGAGGGCTTGGAGAGCCACAACAGCGGCGAGCATTTCCATGCGGTTATTGGTGGTTAAGGTGAAACCTTCGGCTAACGTCTTCTCGACTTTTTTGTAGCGAAGTACGATGCCGTAGCCGCCAGGACCTGGGTTGCCTAAACAAGAACCATCAGTGAAAATTTCAACTTGTTTCGTCATGATTTGATACTATTACCTCAAGCACATTATCGGCATAGTCTGACACAGTTATCCTTATGAATACCAGTAGCACTCCAGAACAAAGCACGAACGAAAAAAACAGTTCGAATGAAAACAAACGCATCGTTGTACTCGATACCGAAACCACCGGTATGAATACAGAGGGTGGCCCCCACTATATGGGACATCGCATCGTTGAAATTGGTGCAGTAGAGATCATCAACCGTAGGCTGACTGGGCGTCACTTTCACGTCTATATCAAGCCCGATCGTGCGATTCAAGAAGAGGCAATTGGCGTTCACGGTATTACCGATGAATTCTTGATTGATAAACCAGAATACCAAGACATACATAAAGAGTTTCTCGACTTTATTAAAGGTGCGGAGCTGGTGGCTCATAACGCGCCCTTCGATACGGGCTTTATGGATTATGAGTTTGAGAAACTTAACCCTGCGATAGGTAAAACGGATGACTACTGTAAAGTTACCGATACCTTGGCGATGGCGAAGAAGATATTCCCAGGGAAAAGAAACAATCTAGATATCTTATGTGACCGTTATGGTATTGATAACTCACACCGTACTCTTCACGGCGCATTGCTCGATGCGGAGATTCTAGCTGACGTCTACTTATTGATGACAGGTGGGCAAACTTCGCTGCAATTTAACGCTGGCCAACAAGAAGGCGAAGGCGAAAGCATACGAAGAGCAGAAAGTGGTCGAAAATCCCTAAAGGTTTTGCGAGCTACGGCCGATGAAGTAGAAGCGCATCAAAGTCGTTTAGACCTCGTCGAGAAAAGCGGAAGCTGCCTCTGGCGTCAGTAGGGAGAAAGTATGTTAAGGGTATTGGCTACCGGTTGTTTATTGCTGTTGAGCTTTGGCTTACACGCAGCAACAGAATCTGTAATGAGTTTATTGGATAATCGCTTTCGAGTTGATCCCAGTATCGAGCAAGTTACTTTTGTAATCTATCGAGCCGATAATTCTAAACCCGTCGTCTTGGTTCGTCCTGATGGCAAGAAGTATCACGCTTTGCGTCATGCTGATAATGTCCGTTGGTACCAAGAATCGTCAATGGATATTATCTCTATCGACAATCCGATGCCGGGTCCCTGGCAAGCGGTAGGTAAAGTCTCACCTAAAAATAATATCAAACTTTTATCTCATCTGGTTTTAGACGCCAATGAATTTCCAGACAAGTTGTACCAAACCGAACACATTAAATTTACCGCTCGTTTGACATCCGATGGCAAGCCGCTTGTGCTGCGTGACTTTCTTGACCGTGTGAAGCTTAAAGTAACATTCACTAAGTTCGTCGAAAACGAAGAGTCCTTAGTGAGAGAAGCGCGGCCAATTCCGGTTGTCATGGGGGAATTTGCCGATGATGGCGTTGATCTTGACGAAAAAGCTGGAGATGGTGTATTCACGGTATCGTTGCCAATGGACATTGAGCCTGGTAAATATCGAGCTCGAATTACTTCTGGTAATGGTGTGTTCCTGCGAGCGCAAGAGCAAGAAGTCTTGGTCTACCCAACGCCAATCACCACCACCTTCATTCAGTCTCGCAAAGAAGGCTTATCTCATACCGTCGTGGCATCTGGCGAGCCAGGTATGATTGCACCAAGTTCTTTAGCAGCTCATATTGAGTATAAAGCTCCTGATGGGTATGTGATGTATAAGCAAGGGCAAGCAGAAGCTGATGCGATGAAAGTATCTTTATCGTTGCCTTATAATGATGATTTGGGAATTTACACTTGGTCGGGGATGGTTTATGCCACCGATGCGTCAAGCCAGCGTCCACTGATCTTCCCGATTACCGAGCAGTCGTACAGCGTTGTTCAAGAGATAGACCTAGCAGAATCTCGACGTCTTCAAGAGGAAGCTCTTGCTGAGCAGAAGCGTATTGCTGAAAAATTAATGATTCTTCAAAAAAGAGAAGATGACAGGCAGCGCAGCATAATGATTATAGCGGTAGGGAATGTGGCTGCGATTTTATTGGGCTTACTGATTTGGTTTGTAATACGTAAAATCACAGCGAAGAAGAGAGCGTTACCCGAGATGCAGCTCAAGGCACCTAAGTAACTCGTCTGCATTCCTAGAGTTGTCTTGAGGTTGTTGTCTTGAGTGAGTAAACCTCGGGACAACAAACCTCGAGAGAGTAAGCATTAAAATTTGTGACAATGAAGTGATGAATAAAAAAACGGGACTCATAGGAGTCCCGTTTTTGTTTCTGTCTCTGACCTTAAGCGACGTTATCAATCGATTGTTCTGGGTACTGAGTCTTTGCTGCAAGCTCCTCTGGTGAGAAGTCATCAACGTTAATTGTGTACAGTCTATGTTCCTCAGCGCTAATCAGAAGATTTGCTTCTTCTTGCGTTAAGATACCTTTCTCAAGTCCCAGCTGAGCGACAAGGTCGAGTCGTAAGAAAGCACGTTTTTGATGTGTTTCTTTACAAACCTTATCAAACAGAGGTTCAGCTTGAAGAATCACTTCTAGCGCTTTTTCAATCTTGCCTACAGGGTTGTATTCCGTTGCTTCCAAGTATTGGCCACGGCCGATACGAGAGCGTGTTTCGCTTGGTGTTTGTAGGATGTGCGCGACTTGGCTATCCAGCTTGTCGTTTGGTGCACGACGGATACGGCCAAATGGCATTAACACAACGCGAAGTAGTCGACCAATCACAGGGTTAGGGAAGTTCGCCAAGAACTCATCAATCGCGACTTCAGTTTGACGCAAGCTGTCTTGCATACCCCAATGGACTAATGGGAGATCTTCAGCATGGCTACCTTCGCTTTCAAAGCGCTTGAGTGTTGCTGAACCTAGGTAGAGTTGACTCAGGATATCCCCCAGTCTTGCTGATAGGCGCTCTCTGCGTTTCAGTGAACCGCCTAATACAGCCATTGAAATATCAGACAGTAGCGCTAGGTTAGCACTGTAGCGGTTCAGCTGTTGGTAGTAACGCTGTGTCTGCTTATCCGTTTTATTGGATGGTGTTGGAGCATCTGAACCACGACCGTCGGTTAAACCAAACCACAAGCTGCGGACTAGGTTACTCATAGTGAAGCTAACGTGTCCTGCTAATGCTGAATCAAACTTATCAAGTGCATCGCTGCTTTCCGAATAAGCCGCTTCCATTTCGTTCAGAACATAAGGGTGGCAGCGAATCGCGCCTTGACCATAGATGATCATTGAACGAGTCAGGATGTTTGCGCCTTCAACCGTAATTGCAATTGGTGAGCCTTGATAACCACGAGCGAGGAAGTTCGATGGGCCTAAGCAAATGCCTTTACCGCCGACGATATCCATCGCATCGATGATGCTGCGTTGGCCACGGTGAGTACAGTGGTACTTCACGATTGCTGAGATAACCGAAGGCTTTTCACCAAGATCGATACCCGCAACCGTTAGATTACTTGCTGCATCCATTACATAGGCGTTACCTGCTAGACGTGCCAGTGGCTCTTCAACCCCTTCCATACGACCAATGGGTTGTTTGAATTGACGACGAATACGAGCGTAAGCACCGGTTGCTAATGCTGCAGACTTAATACCACCGGTTGAGTTTGAAGGCAGTGTGATACCACGACCAACCGACAGACATTCAACCAACATACGCCAGCCTTGTCCTGCCATTTTCTGGCCGCCGATGATGAAATCGATAGGTACGAAGATGTCATCACCTTGAGTCGGACCATTTTGGAAAGGCACGTTGAGTGGGAAGTGACGGTTACCAATCTCTACGCCTTTTAAATCGGTAGGGATAAGGGCACAGGTGATGCCAAGATCTTGCTTGTCACCAAGCAGACCTTCTGGATCTCTCAGTTTAAAGGCTAAGCCTAAAACTGTCGCGACAGGCGCTAGAGTGATGTAACGTTTGTTCCAAGTTAGGCGCATGCCCAATACTTCTTCGCCTTGCCATTGACCTTTACACACCACGCCGTAATCTGGGATTGAGCCAGCGTCTGAGCCGGCTTCTGGGCTAGTTAAGGCAAAACAAGGGATCTCTTTACCTTCGGCTAGGCGAGGTAGGTAGTGGTTTCTTTGTTCTTCTGTACCATAGTGTTGCAATAGCTCACCGGGACCTAACGAATTAGGGACGCCAACGGTTGAGGATAATACGCTAGAAACACCCGTTAGCTTCTGTAGAACTAACGACTGAGCGTAAGCTGAAAATTCTAAACCGCCGTATTTTTTCTTGATGATCATGGCGAAGAATTTATGGTCTTTTAGGTACTGCCAAACTTCTGGTGGTAAATCAGCAAGCTCATGTGTTACTTGGTAATCATTGACCATTTCACACACTGTATTGACTGGGCCATCTAAAAACGCTTGTTCCGCCTCAGAAAGTTTCGGATCCGCAATGTTTTGAAGCTTCTTCCACTCAGGCTTGCCTTTGAACAGCTCTGCTTCCCACCATACAGTGCCTGCTTCTAATGCCTCTTTTTCCGTCTGAGACATTGCTGGTAGAACCTTCTTAAACAAAGAAAGTGCTTTTTGGCTAATCAGGGTCTGGCGAATTGCTGGTACAGCAAAGATTGCAATGGCCAATAGATAACAAAGCCAACCAGTGACTGCCACGCTGCCAAACAGGGTTAATGCTACCATTGCGCCGGTTAACACAATTAACGCACGGACCAGACTAACTCTATGGTAAAGACAGACGCTTAAGATGGCTGTCATGCCGAGTAGGGAGAGCAATATGTTCATGATCGATTTCCTTTTCAGAGATCACTTATTGTTATTAAGTTTAGGTAAGAGGTCTAACCAGTCAAGTGTAAACAAAATATTAAATATTTGTAAAACTCCAAAGTGGATAAAAAGTGATCTCAATAGAGTTAAAGTTCTAATTGTGAGAGGTTGGTGGTGAATATTTGGACGGATCGACAGTGAGAGGTTAATTAAGATGGCAATCTTTGGGCTTAAGTGTCGACACTATTTCATGTTTGTGGGTAAACTCAGTTATAAAGAGGGGAAAACCCTCAATTCTCATTTCACGCACTTTAAGTTGCGTCAAAAAACATAAGAGATAAGCCAAATGTACCAAGACCTAATCAAAAGTGAATTGAACGAAGCTGCTGACGTTCTGAACAAGTTCTTGAGTGATGACCATAACATTGCTCAAATTGAAGCTGCTGCAAAAATGATTGCAGATTCATTCAAGCAAGAAGGCAAAGTGCTTTCTTGTGGTAACGGTGGTTCACACTGTGATGCAATGCATTTCGCGGAAGAGCTAACAGGCCGATACCGTGAAAATCGCCCAGGTTTTGCTGGTATTGCGATTTCAGATCCGAGTCATCTGTCTTGCGTGAGTAACGACTTTGGTTACGACCACGTATTTTCTCGTTATGTAGAAGCCGTGGGTCGTAAAGGCGATGTGTTGTTTGGTTTGTCGACTTCAGGTAACTCTGGCAACATCCTAAAAGCGATTGAAGCTGCTCAAGCTAAAGGGATGAAAACCATTGCGCTGACCGGTAAAGATGGCGGTAAAATGGCAGGTTGTGCTGATATCGAAATCCGAGTCCCACACTTTGGCTACGCTGATCGCATCCAAGAGATCCACATTAAGATCATCCACATTGTGATTCAGCTTGTTGAAAAAGAAATGGAATAATAGTTTTACAGACATTTGGAGCCTAGGTTTGTGGCTCCATTGGTTTAAATAGGGAGTAGATTAAACCATGTGTGAATTGCTCGGTATGAGCGCGAATGTGCCAACTGATATTTGTTTTAGCTTTACTGGCCTTATGCAGCGTGGAGGCAACACTGGTCCACATCGTGATGGCTGGGGTATTACTTTCTATGAGGGGAAGGGTTTTCGTACATTTAAAGACCCTAATCCTAGTTGTGAATCAAAGATCGCTGAGCTGGTTCAAAACTACCCAATTAAGAGCCAAGCTGTTGTCAGTCATATCCGTCAAGCTAACCGCGGTGGCGTTAATCTAGAAAATACTCACCCTTTCACTCGTGAGCTTTGGGGACGATACTGGACCTTTGCTCACAATGGTCAACTAACGGATTATGATGATCTGATTAGTGGTCGATTCAGACCTGTCGGTGAGACGGACAGCGAACTCTCTTTCTGCTGGTTGTTGAAACAACTTGAAGACCGTTTTCCTGAACCTCCTCAAGATATGGAAGGTATGTTTCGCTTTGTCGCTGAGTGCTGTGACCAGTTACGAGAGAAAGGTGTTTTCAATATGTTGCTCAGTGACGGTGAGTACGTGATGAACTACTGTACGAACCATTTATACTGGATAACAAGACGAGCTCCTTTTGGTAACGCGAGCCTGATTGATGAAGATGTTGAGATTAACTTCCAAGAAGAGACCACGCCTAATGATGTGGTAACCGTCGTCGCAACTCAGCCTCTAACAGACAATGAAGAGTGGTTTAGAATGAAGCCGGGTGAATACGCGCTGTTTCATTTTGGAGAGTTAATTGGCAACAACCACCAAGCGTTGGAAGATGTCGCTTATGCTCCGAAGAAGGTGGCAAGCCAAGCGCCTACTGAACCATTGAGCTAATCTAGTCGATACTATTATTTGTCCTGATTAAAAAAGGCCGCTTACTGTACTAATAAGTCAGTGGGCGGCCTTTTTGTTTTCTGTTTTTTAAGGCTTATTCTTCCGTGATTTACTCTGGGAGAACAACCTTATTAATTACTCTTCTGCGTAACCGTGTGTACCTAATGTTTCACCGTCTAAGACAGCCTTCCCGTTTACCATCGATAAACGATCTTCAGCAAACCATTTACAAACCATCGGGTAAATACAGTGCTCTTGAGTCAGTACTCGGCTTGTTAACATGTCAGCATCATCATCTTCAAATACCGGCACCTTGGCTTGCAAGATTACAGGGCCACCATCAAGTTCTTCGGTAACAAAGTGGACGCTTGTACCGTGCTCTTTGTCTTGTGCATCAATGGCACGCTGGTGGGTGTGTAGGCCTGGGTATTTAGGTAACAGGGAAGGGTGGATGTTGACCATTTTACCGGCATAGTGACGAACAAATTCTGAACTCAAGATACGCATGTATCCCGCAAGTACGATTAAATCGGGTTGGTAAGCATCGATCTGAATCATCAATTCATGATCGAACTCTTCACGTGAACCATAGTTTTTTGGGTTCACAGAATGTGCGTCAACACCCGCGGTTTTCGCTCGCTCTAAACCAAAAGCTTCTGCTTTATTTGAGAAGACAGCTTTAACTGAAGCATCAATCATATTGCTCTCGCAGGCGTCCAAAATTGCTTGCAAGTTACTTCCGCTTCCTGAAACTAAAACGACGATGTTTTTCTTAGAGTGACTGTTATTCATAGAATGGCTGTTTTTCATAGAGTGGGTCATGCGATTGATTAACTGAACTGTTTACAATGTACCTACATAAACTAAGGTTTTCTGTGGGCTTAATAGCAAAATGAGGACCATAAGGTCCTCATTGATTAACTAAGTAAGCGAACGTGTCACTTATTTAATTTCAACTTGCTCTTCGCCAGCTTCAGCGTTTGCGATCTCACCGATAACCCAAGCGTTTTCGCCTTCGGCTTTCAGCAGTTCAACAGCTGCGTCTGCTTGATCTTTAGGTAGAGCAACAACTAGGCCTACACCACAGTTGAAAGTGCGGTACATTTCAAATGTCTCCACGTTACCTTTCTCTTGTAGCCAGTTGAAGATAGCAGGCCATTCCCAGCTCTTGCCATCAATCACTGCTTTAGTACCTTCAGGAAGTACGCGTGGGATGTTTTCCCAGAAACCACCACCTGTGATGTGCGAGATAGCATGAATGTCATGCTCTGCAATCATCTTAAGTGCCGATTTGATGTAAATCTTAGTCGGTTCTAGTAGGTGTTCACCGATAGTGCGACCTTCTAGCTCTTCACTCTTATCAGCACCAGAAACTTCTAGAACTTTACGAATCAAAGAGTAACCATTTGAGTGTGGACCACTTGAGCCAACAGCGATAAGTGCGTCGCCTGCAGCTACTTTAGTACCGTCGATGATGTCAGCTTTTTCTACAACACCAACACAGAAGCCGGCTACATCGTAGTCGTCGCCTTCGTACATACCTGGCATTTCAGCAGTTTCACCGCCGATGAGTGCACAACCTGCTTGAACACAGCCTTCAGCAATACCAGAAACAACATCTGCTGCTGTATCTACATCTAGCTTACCTGTTGCGTAGTAGTCTAGGAAGAATAGCGGCTCACCACCTTGAACGATTAAGTCGTTCACACACATTGCCACTAGGTCGATACCAATGGTGTCGTGTTTTTTCAGATCCAAAGCAAGGCGAAGTTTAGTACCAACACCATCAGTACCTGAAACAAGTACCGGCTCTTTGTATTTCGTTGGAAGTTCACATAGGGCGCCAAAGCCACCAATACCGCCCATTACTTCAGGGCGACGAGTGCGTTTAACAGCACCTTTAATACGGTCTACTAGTGCATTACCTGCGTCGATATCAACACCAGCGTCTTTGTAGCTTAGAGAAGAAGTATTACCACTCACGGGATAGTCCTCGAACTTAAGTTGGATGTGAAAACGGCGCTATTCTAACAGGGCTTGATTACGAAGAGCAAACGTTTGCGCGGTTTTTTTTATTAGAATAAAGATTCTGAAATAACCCCACAGTTCGTGTATAATCTACAGGTTTGTTTAAATATTGCCGGAGTTGGAAATGAAAGTTGTTGAAGTGAAACACCCGCTAGTAAAACATAAAATTGGCCTGATGCGTGAAGGTGACATTAGTACTAAGCGTTTTCGTGAGCTAGCGACAGAAGTGGGTAGCCTTCTAACATACGAAGCGACATCAGACTTTGAAACTGAACGGGTAACTATTGATGGTTGGAACGGCCCAGTAGAAGTTGACCAAATTAAAGGTAAAAAGGTAACAGTAGTGCCAATCCTACGTGCAGGTCTAGGCATGATGGATGGTGTTTTAGAGCATATGCCAAGTGCTCGAATCAGTGTCGTGGGTATCTACCGTGACGAAGAAACATTAGAGCCTGTACCATACTTCAACAAGCTAGCATCTAACATTGATGAGCGTATTGCTCTAGTGGTTGATCCAATGTTAGCAACTGGCGGTTCTATGATTGCAACTCTTGACCTTCTAAAAGAGCAAGGCTGTAAAGTATTTAAAGTACTGGTACTTGTTGCTGCCCCTGAAGGTATCGCTGCACTAGAAAAAGCGCACCCAGATGTTGAGCTTTACACTGCTGCAATCGATGAGAAGCTAAACGACAAGGGCTACATTGTTCCTGGTCTTGGCGATGCTGGTGATAAGATCTTCGGTACTAAGTAATTCGGTTTCAGCTTAAGTTACGCTAAACCGTTTCTTAACTCGCTGAATTAGCCGTATTAATAAAAAGGGAGAGCATTCGATGCTCTCCCTTTTTTGATCTTGCTAGCTTGTGATGCTCTTAATTGAGGATTACAAGCCTCTACAGTTTGTTGACTTGCAGTTAGTCGATTTGAGCTTTATCTACTACGGTGTTGTCGCCTAGCTCTTCAGGAAGGACTAGGTTCAGTAGAATAGCAACGATACCGCATAAGCTTACGCCTTGCAGGCTAAAGTCGCCGATGCCAAATGCCATGCCGCCAATACCGAAGACTAAAGTAATGCCGACAATCACAAGGTTACGTGATTTGTGTAGGTCGACTTTGTTCTGAATTAAAGTATTCAAGCCTACCGTTGCGATTGAACCAAACAGTAGAATCATGATGCCGCCCATCACAGGAACTGGGATTGTTTGTAATAGAGCGCCTAGCTTACCTACTAATGCTAGAACAATCGCTGTTACTGCTGCCCAAGTCATGATCACTGGGTTGAATGCTTTGGTCAGCATTACAGCCCCCGTTACTTCACTGTAGGTTGTATTTGGTGGAGCGCCCAACATAGAAGCTGCAATCGTTGCCACGCCGTCACCAGTTATTGTGCGGTGTAAACCTGGCTTTTTAAGGTAGTCTTTACCGGTTACATTCGAAATAGCAAGCATGTCGCCTACGTGTTCAACAGCAGGTGCAATTGCTACAAATACCATAAAGAAGATAGCGTTGATGTTGAACTCTGGCGCTGTGAAGTTAGGTAGAGCTAACCAAGCGGCCTGAGCGACAGGGGTAAAATCAACGACACCGTATACTAAGCTCGTTACATAACCAGCCACAATACCGCCGAAGATCGGCAGCAGCTTAAGAAAGCCTTTCGAGAAAACACTGATGACAATCGTTACCAGTAATGAGATAGAAGAAATCCATAACGCTGCGTCTGCATCGATAAGCTGAACCGCACCATCGCCTGTTTTACCTAGCGCCATGTTTACCGCAACAGGAGCAAGACCTAAGCCGATCACCATGATTACAGGGCCAACTACGACTGGGGGAAGCAGTTTGTGGATAAAGGCTACACCACGTACCTTAATTAAGGCACCCATTAATACATACACAACACCTGCCGCCATAAGGCCGCCCATAGTTGCACCTACACCCCAAGTTTGAATGCCAAACATGATAGGTGCGATGAATGCAAAAGAAGACGCAAGGAAAATAGGTACTGAACGGCGTGTAATAAGTTGGAATAAAAGGGTACCGATACCTGCACCAAAGAGCGCTACGTTGGGATCAAGGCCTGTCAGCAGGGGCACCAGTACAAGTGCACCAAAAGCGACAAATAGCATTTGCGCACCTTGCAGAGCATTTTTCATGTTATGTCCTTAAAAATGGTCGTTATATGAAAAGCGAAAAATAAAATTCGCGGGATTCTATCACTTGGCAATCGGTTGCTATGTCAGATAGATCAAATTTATTTATATTAGTTATGTTTATCTCTATCAAAATAAGAAAAATTCAGTTTACAAGTGAACGATTTATCATGGTCAGGTGATATTTTATGGTTATTAAACACAGTGGGGGCTAACGACCTTGCCCCTCAATCCATAGTTGCTTATCATCAAGGCACAAGCTTTGAATATTAGGATCAATATGCGCTACATAGCATTGTTGTTGATGGGACTATTAGCCTCTCCGAGTTATGCCTTAACTCAAGTAGATATCTTTAGTGCTGAAGTTGCGATTAACGCTGAAGACAAACAACCAGAACAAGTGGCAAGAAATACTGGCATGGAGCAGGTATTGATACGTGCGACTGGCCAAACTGATGTCGCGTCGAATGAAACTATTCAAAAGGCGATGCGTAAGAGTGCGCAGTACATGTCTCAAATGAGTTTTGGCGAAAGCAATGACCAATCAACATTGCGCATGCGTTTTAATGGTGCTCAAATTCGTTCACTACTGACTCAAGCGCAATTACCGTACTGGCCTGATACTCGCTCAAATATTCTTGTTTGGCTGGTAGAAGAGAGTAACTACGACAAGAACATTGTCTGGGAACACTCCAACTCACTGTTAGCTGTAGGCTTACAAGCCAATGCAAAAGAGCGCGGTTTGCCTTTGATGTTTCCTGTTGGTGATTTTGATGATGTTACGGGAGTGGCCACCTCGGATTTGTGGGGCAGCTTTGTCACACCGATTAGCAACGCGAGTCAACGTTACCCTGTTGATGCTGTTTTGGTGATTAAGGCACAGTCTTCTGGATTACGCTGGACTTTGTATGATCAAAAACCAAACCAACTGACGAGCGCGCCAACATCGCCTGTGAGTGGTTCGGTATCGGGCAACAGCGCGACGACTTCTAAGAAGCTTGTTGACCAAATCAGTAACTACTACGCGAGTAAGAGTGCAGTAACGGTGGCGAGTGAATCTTCGGAATCAATCTTAACGCAGTTTATCAGCCTGAATAACGCGCAAGACTTCTTCCAATTGGAGAATGCACTGAAGCGTCTAAACTCGGTGGCAAGCTTAGATATTCTACAAATTCAAAACAATGAAGTGACGTTCCGAATTCATTTGTTATCGACCCAACAAGAGTTTGAACAAGAAGTTGAAAGCATTCGCCAAGTCGCGAAGGTTGAAGAGTCTTATATCGAACCTGAAGTGAGCCCAGAATTTGAAGCGCAAGATAACATTATGTCTGTAGGCGATGACTCTGCTGTTGTTACTAATGCGATGGGCAATGAAACTACCCCAAGCGTTCAAGTGATGAAAGGCAGTGAGTTATCTACAGGTGCTGAGCTAACAAATACAACTGAGGTGACGCTAGGTGAATCTGATGAGGAAGCGCTACCAGTCACAGCGCCAGTGCACGCTAAGCCAAGCTTAGTATACGAATGGGTTCGCTCGTAATCGTCTACCGACATGACAGATTGATATGAAATCACGAAAAAAGCCCTGCAAGAGAAATCTCGCAGGGCTTTTTGTTTATCTGTTGTCATGTCAGATCTAGAGCATCGAACCAATATTATTGTTCGAACTTAGCTTTCTCTTTCTTTTCTACTTCGGAAAGGCGCTTCAACTTGATGCCTAACTCTTTGGCTCTAAAACGGGTAAATAATATATTGCCTGCGAAGCCTAGAGTCGTCAAAAGCAGTTCTACAGCGGCTAACAAGCGCTCTCCACCGTCTACATACATAATAGTTAACGCGTGTAGGAAGTAGAGCATTAAGACGAAATTCGCCCAAGCATGCGTATAAGGCTTGCCCGATAATATTCCCGGTAATGGTAGTAACAGCGGTATAGCCCAAGCAATCGCCAGTGTTACATTACTGAGGTGAGGGTGCGGTGAAAGTGTCATCTGCCAAGCAACCACCCAGAATAAAAGCGACAAATTGCCCGTTAAAGCAAGGTAGCGAAATAGCTTGGTTTTGGGAGACATCGGTCTCTCTGACATATACATCATTGAGGCATTCCCTTCTGGTTAATAGCGATGCGCGCTACGCGTTTGCCTAGGTTTTTCGCCAACTCAATTTCTTCTTTGCTTAATGAAGCGCTCTCTCCAGTGCTGCTTGCACCGTAAGGTGTGCCACCGGTTTGAGTGGTGTGCAGCGCAGGTTCTGAATAGGGGATGCCCACGACTAACATGCCATGATGAAGTAGAGGCAGCATCATGCTTTGCTGTGTCGTCTCTTGACCACCATGTAGTGATGAAGAGGAAGTAAATACACAAGCTGGTTTATCGATGAGATCGCCATTAATCCATAACGATGTTGTGCTATCCCAAAAGTGCTTCATTGGCCCAGCCATATTGCCAAACCATACTGGGCTGCCGAGTGCTAAACCATCGCAAGAACGGAGATCTTGTAAGGTCGCAATAGGATCTGTTGGTTGATAGCGCGAATCCGGCTGCTCTTCTACCGTATACACGTTGTTCACCGTTCTTAGCATGGCTTCGCAGTTCGGGATGGATTCCACCCCTCGAGCGATTTGCCTTGCTAGCGCTTGGGTGTTGCCGTGTCGACTATAGTAGAGAACAAGAATGTTGATGCTCATATTGGATTACAGAATCTCTAGTACTTGTTCTGGTGGACGACCAATTTTTGCTTTGTTGTTCGCGACAACCACTGGACGTTCAAACAGTTTTGGATTCGTTGCCATTGCAGCGAAAAGATCTTCATCAGTCACTGATGCGTCACCAAGGTTCGCTTCTTTGTAATCCGCTTCTTTGGTACGCATCATGTCGCGAACACTCTCAAAACCAAGCTGAGTGAAAAGCACTTTCAGCTGTTCAACAGTCAAAGGCGCATCTAGGTATTTGATCACCTCTGGTTGTACGCCGTTTGCTTCAAGCAGTTCGAGAGTTTGACGGCTCTTTGAGCAGCGTGGGTTATGATAAATCACGACAGACATGGTTCTTCCTCATTATTATTTTTGATTTAATAGTTCAGCCGAAGCCAACTGAGTGGCTTCTTATTGTGTAACGTTGAGCTTTCTTTGTATTTTGGCAACGAGCTTCGCTACCAGTCATTATACTTATTGCAACGATAAGAAGCGTTCGCGCTGTATCATTAGTTGATCAATTCGAGCGTCATAACGTGCTTGTTTTAGGCTGCCTAGTTCTGCTATTTGGCTCGCCTGCGTGTAGTACTGAATCGCTTTGTTCCAGTTGGCTTGCAGTGCCAAAATCTCTGCCCTAGCAGACAATTCTTCATCGCTGTTGCCAAGGTTTGTATTTGCCTTTGAAAGCAGGTACCACCCATTGGTGTCGTTCGGGTTATCGTGCGTGTAACGTTGCAACACGCGAACGGCTTCCTGTAGGTCTTCATTTTCGATCAGTGCATTGGCGTAGTTTATGGTTAGAACTGAGTTGTTTGGTTGACGCTCAAGTGCTGACTTAAGTTCTTTAATCGCAATCTCAGGCTTTTTCTGTTCAATGTGCAGATCTGAAATAGCATCCAGATAGAACAAGTTGGTTGGGTCGCTATTCATCAGCTTGGTCAGAATCGGTTCTGCTTTATCTAGTTTTTTTGAATCTAGGTAAACCAGTGCTTGTCCATACTCTAATGATGGAACCAAGGCTTTGGGGGCTTTCTTCAGCTTTCGCTCAAACCAATCAAGAGCTGCATCATTATTAATACCTGCATAGCGTGCAACAATCCGGGCTCTTGCTAAATGATAATCCAGTGACGGAGCCAGTTTTAGTGGTGTATAGCTGCGAGCACGGGCGCGTGAATCTGTGATTCGGTCTTCAGGCAACGGGTGAGTTAATAGCATTGGTGGCGGTGTGCTTGCATAGCGGTATTCATCAGCTAAGCGGCCAAAGAAACGTGGCATAGCGTTTACATCGAACCCTGCTTTTGCAAGCGTGTTGATGCCAAAGCGGTCGGCTTCTTTTTCATTACTTCGGGTGTAGTTTATTTGGCTTTGCATGTTACCAGCAGTTGTTGCAGTGATAGCTGCGATACCGGCTTCTGGTGCTGCAATCGCTAATAATACAGAAGCGGCCAATGCTGCGATGGTTGCAGGAGAGCGGCGAGCTTGATCTTCCATACTACGTGCTAAGTGACGCTGGGTAACATGCGCGATTTCGTGCGCCAATACGGAAGCGAGTTCACTTTCAGACTGTGCATGCAAGAACAAACCTGAGTGCAAAGCAACATAACCACCAAAAAAAGCAAAAGCGTTGATGTTTCGGTCACGGATCATAAAGAACTGAAAAGGTGTCTTTACATCATTTGCGTTCGCGACAAGGCGATGGCCAAGCGTGTCAATGTATTGGTTTAGAACCGGGTCGTTTACAATAGGCTGGCTGCTTCTGATGATGCGCATGTAGGCATCACCATAGATAAGTTCTTGGTCGATAGTGAGTGTGCCGCCAGCCGCGGTGCCGATATCGGGTAGCTCCAAACCATTGGTATTTGCCAACGTTGGAGTGCTTAATGTAGCTGCGATGCATAAGCAAGCAATTGAGCGAGCGCGTTTAAACATATTAGTCAGTAATACTCCGTTTCTTCTGACAGTAAGACAAGTGCAATGCAAATTGGTTCTCTATCTGATTTAACCTTTACCAAGTGCGTGCGCTATCATGAAGGAAGATGAATGAATGATGGCGCGTTTTCAAAAACAGATTACAATACGACCCTTATAATAAGCATCGAGCTAAAGAATGACACCTAATATTCTAGATTTACGCCAAGAGCGCTGTCCAATGGCACTATTATTAGCCAAGCGTCACAGTGTAAAGTTAGAAGTAGGGCAATCATTGTCAATTTATGTCTCTGATAACAGCTCGATGAAAGATATTGTTACTTTTTTGTCTAAGCAAGCCTATGACGTCATCGTAGAGGTTT
This sequence comes from Vibrio sp. 10N.286.46.A8, assembly GCF_041470165.1. Classification (NCBI taxonomy): domain Bacteria; kingdom Pseudomonadati; phylum Pseudomonadota; class Gammaproteobacteria; order Vibrionales; family Vibrionaceae; genus Vibrio; species Vibrio sp. 10N.286.46.A8. The sequence continues at coordinate 1,454 of NZ_JBFRLX010000035.1, read as the reverse complement.
GCTCTAATTACCATCATCTCCTCGTCACTAAAAAGGAATTGCAGTCAAATGCTTGAAATGGTCAATCGTTGGTATAAACGACGTTTCTCTGATCCCCATGCTGTCAGCTTGGTTGCCATCATTCTTTTCGGCTTTATAACGATCTACTTCTTTGGTCACCTCATTGCCCCACTTTTGGTGGCTATTGTTTTGGCTTATCTGCTTGAGTGGCCGGTTACTCAACTTCAAAGACTCGGTGTTCCAAGAACCCCATCAGTGATGTTGGTGATTTTAATGTTCTTTAGCGTGATGTTACTTGCGCTGTTTGGTCTAGTACCAACGATTTGGGAACAGGTAGGTAACCTTATCAATGATATTCCAAGCATGTATGGTGGCTTACAGAAGTTCATCGCAACCATTCCTGAGCGTTACCCTGAACTAGCAAACCTGCAGATCGTTGAATCGATTGTGTCTAATGCGAAAAACAAAGCATTAGGCTTTGGCGAAAGCGTTGTGAAGGGCTCTTTAGCTTCTCTTGTTAGTTTGGCGACGCTTGCGGTTTACCTGATTCTTGTACCGCTGCTGATTTTCTTCCTTTTGAAAGACAAAGAAGAGATGATCAGTATGGCTAGTGGTGTTCTGCCTAAGAACCGTCGTCTAGCGACCAAGGTTTGGGTTGAGATGAACCAACAAATCTCAAATTACATTCGCGGTAAGGTGCTCGAGATTTTGATCGTCGGTGGTGTCAGCTACGTAACCTTTGCGATTCTGGATTTACGTTATTCAGCACTGCTGGCTGTTGCGGTTGGTTTCTCGGTATTGATTCCTTACATCGGTGCGGCGGCTGTGACCGTTCCAGTTGCGATTGTTGGCCTGTTCCAGTGGGGATTAGAGCCTCAGTTTTACTGGCTGTTATTGGCTTACGGTATTATCCAAGCGCTAGATGGCAACGTGCTCGTTCCGGTTTTGTTCTCTGAAGCAGTGAATCTGCACCCCGTAGCGATTATTGTAGCGGTGTTGGTGTTTGGCGGACTGTGGGGATTCTGGGGCGTGTTCTTTGCTATCCCGCTTGCTACGCTGGTGAAAGCGGTTTGGAATGCTTTACCGAGTCATGCTCTCGACGATGACCCTGAGCATCAATCGTAATTGAAGATCAATACAGTTGAGTAAGTATTAAAAAGGCCGAATATCCATGATATTCGGCCTTTTGGCATTTGGCTTAGTAGTGAGTAGCGTATTAAGATTCGCTAGGTGCGAATTTAGAGAATCAACTCACTAAAATCGACATTAAGCTTCTGGGTTGAAGTAATCTAAAACCACTTCGTGGTGAGTCTTGGTTTTGAACTTGTTGAAGACGTGTTCAATCTGACCTTCTTCATCAATTAGAAAGCTAATACGGTGCAGACCATCGTACACTTTGCCCATAAATTTTTTCTCGCCCCAAACACCAAACTGTTCAGCAACACTGTGGTCTT
>NZ_JBFRLX010000034.1:0-15573 GCF_041470165.1 Vibrio sp. 10N.286.46.A8 | reverse complement strand
GAGTTAAAACTCTAAAGTTCAGCACACGTTTGCACTCAAGGTTTGGATAGCAAGCGACTACAAACCATCATTTAAACAAACCTTTAACACAACAAATTCTTTTCAAAATCAATGAGATTGGTCATATTTTTAAATCTATTAATTTGCAATATTAAGTTGTAATAATCATATATAAGCCGTCGTTATTCTGTAAATTTTAATCATTTCGCTGAAATATTGATTCTAGTCGGTTTTTATCACATTTTAAGTGGTATGCTTGCGCTACTTTGATCGCGTTTCTCAACAAAAAAGAGGTATTTTTAGTGCTACAGGGGTTTTCCTGTTGACTAAATGTTATCTAAGAGTAGAGTTGCGCTCAAAAATAAGCAGTGCTTGAGTTTCTAAGGGAGTGACTTGGCAAGACCACAGAACATTACATGGAATGTAGTTTTTCTAAGTCACTGTTAGTTATAGGTTTTAACTAAATCTACAGCTCGATTCTCAAAATGTTGTATTGCTTGTCTATTCATAATCAACATAAAAGAGTATTAACATGCCGATGTCTCTCGGAAACGCTTTTATCAAAAACTTCCTTGGTAAAGCTCCTGATTGGTATAAACTTGCCATCATTTCCTTTTTAATCATCAACCCGTTTGTTTTTTTCCTAGTTGACCCATTTGTTGCGGGCTGGCTATTAGTGGTTGAGTTTATTTTCACTCTAGCTATGGCTCTAAAGTGCTACCCTCTCCAACCCGGTGGCTTATTGGCAATTCAAGCCGTCGCCATTGGCATGACTAAACCAGAAATGGTTTATCATGAGCTACAAGCAAACCTACCAGTATTACTCTTACTCGTATTCATGGTTGCTGGCATCTACTTCATGAAAGAACTACTTCTGTTCATTTTTACGAAGATCCTGCTCGGTATCCAATCCAAAATTCTACTCTCTGTCGCTTTCTGTGTCGCCGCAGCATTCTTGTCTGCCTTCCTAGATGCGCTGACAGTAATCGCCGTAGTCATTAGCGTTGCAGTGGGCTTCTACTCTATCTACCACAAGGTTGCATCAGGTAAGGGCACAACGTCTGCGCACGATCATACTCATGATGAAGAGATCTCTGAGCTAACTCGTGATGACCTTGAAAACTACCGCGCATTCCTACGTTCACTACTTATGCACGCCGGTGTTGGTACTGCTCTGGGTGGTGTAATGACCATGGTAGGTGAACCACAAAACTTAGTAATTGCTAAGCAAGCGGGTTGGGAGTTCGGTGAATTTATTATCCGTATGCTGCCAGTTACACTGCCTGTTTTCTTCTGTGGTATTTTAACTTGTGCACTTGTCGAGAAATTCAAAGTGTTTGGCTACGGTGCAGAGCTGCCAAATAACGTTCGCCAAATCTTAGTTGAATTTGACAACAAAGAACGCGCAAATCGTACAAAACAAGATGTAGCTAAACTATGGGTTCAGAGTGCAATCGCAGTTTGGCTTATTGTTGGCCTTGCGCTTCACGTCGCTGAAGTCGGTTTGATTGGCCTTTCAGTGATCATCTTAGCTACAGCGTTTACAGGTGTAATTGAAGAGCACTCGATGGGTAAAGCTTTTGAAGAAGCACTGCCATTTACCGCACTTCTTGCCGTCTTTTTTGCGGTTGTTGCTGTAATCATCGACCAGGCTCTATTTAAGCCAGTAATCGATGCTGTACTTCACGTTGAAGATAAAGGCGCACAGCTCGCACTCTTCTATGTTGCCAACGGTATTCTATCGATGGTTTCAGATAACGTATTCGTCGGTACGGTTTACATCAACGAAGTGAAAACTGCTTTGGTTGAAGGCATCATCACTCGTGACCAGTTCGACCTACTTGCTGTTGCTATCAACACAGGTACTAACCTACCTTCTGTTGCTACGCCAAACGGCCAAGCTGCATTCCTATTCCTATTAACGTCAGCACTTGCTCCGTTAATTCGACTGTCTTACGGCCGCATGGTCATCATGGCTTTGCCATATACTCTCGTATTAGCACTTGTTGGCCTTGCCGGTATTGTGTTCTTCGTAGAACCGATGACAGCATGGTTCTATGATGCAGGTTGGATCATTCACCGTACGGGTGAAGTGATAGCTCCAGTTATCTCCGGTGGCCACTAACCCGGATTTCTATCGCTAAACACAATAGGTGCATCTAACTAATCAAAAATATTAGTTGATTAGGAAACTTATCCAAGATAAAAAGCTCTGAGTAATCAGGGCTTTTTTATTTTATTGACAGGATTAAATTCGTGAACTTTTTTGCAATGCTCAAAGACTTCTCTAAGGGACGTTTATCTTGGCTTTTACTGCTGGCTTTTATTGTCTTTTTTGAAGCATGTGCTCTTTTCTTTCAGCACGTGATGATGCTTGGCCCTTGCGTAATGTGTATCTACGAGCGCGTTGCTATGCTCGCTATCGGCATCGCAGCAATGATTGGTGCTATTGCCCCGCATAATCCGATTTCACGTTGGCTAGGTCTACTTGGTTGGGGGTTAGGTGCGTATAAAGGGTTGATGCTTGCTTTAGAGCACGTTGACTACCAGTTTAACCCGTCTCCTTTCGCTACCTGTGACCTGTTCGTGACCTTCCCTAGCTGGGCGCCTCTAAACCAATGGGCTCCGTGGATGTTTGAGGCCTACGGCGACTGCAGCAAGGTTGTATGGCAGTTCTTAGAACTTTCAATGCCTCAATGGCTAGTGATTATCTTCGCGGGTAACTTGGTTGCTTTCGGTTTTGTAGTGATTTCTCAATTCGTTAAATCGAAGAATGACTAACAATTAGCACATCATGTTAAGAAACGAAAAAGTCGACATTACGTCGACTTTTTATTATCTATTAACAATGCAATTAAGATTTTTTACCACAGCACTGTTTAAACTTTTTACCACTTTCACACGGGCAAACATCATTTCGGCCGATGCCCTTAAACGGATTCACACTTTGAGATTTATTTCCGAGCATCGCTTCATCCGCTGCTAGCGCAACTTCTGTCACCATCAAATCGACTTGCCCGACTAGATCATTCAAAGTTGGCGGGGTTTCTAATCCAGCTGCTTTCATTTGCTCGATTGTCTGTTCTTCATCAATCGCCAGCATGAATGTTGTTAACATTGCTTGTAGCATGCGTAATGTGCCATCTGCGATTGACGTTTCCTGCCACTGTTCTTCAATCGTCGGCCAGACCATCATAAAACCTTCAGAAAAATCGGCTAGCTGTTCAGCAAAATTATCTGCATCAAGCACTTCTGTAAGCAAATATTCACTTCGCTGAATGAGGTTATGTTGGCGATTAATTTGCTCGGTGACTTGAGGAACGAAGTCCTGACCAGTTTCAGGAATAGCTATAGGTAACCAAGCCTCTGGATCAAGAGGTTTAGTTGCAAGGTTAGATGCAAATATAGCACCTTCTACAAACTGGGCTGTTACGTCGTTAATTGAGTCAGGAAGACTCAATAATTGATACTTCATATTACTTCACTAGTCGGTCAATTCTGTTGTCTCCATTATACCCACAAGGCTAACAATTAGTAATTATTCGTATAGCTCTATGATTAATTACACCTACCAGTAGCCACGCAAACATTATCTTTAGTTCAATTCAGCAAACTAAACTTATTTCATTTTGAAAATTTAAGTTTGAAGTGTAAAAGAGTCACTGAAATATTTAGTTACATATAGAATACATTATGAAACAACACCAAAATGGTTTTACTTTGATAGAGCTGGTCTCTGTCGTCGTTATTTTAGGCATACTTGCCGTTACCGCAGCTCCTCGCTTTCTAAATTACCAACGCGATAGCCATGAAGCTATAGCTCAAGGTGCTTTTTCTTCTTTTCGAACTGCGGTTAACCTTTACCACTCACAGTGGCTTGTTGATGGAGAGCCTGATTTTAATCAAGATGTCGATTATGGTGAAGGCAGCGTTTATCCTTCATCGACTGGTTTTCCAATCGCTGTTGATCAACTACCGATTAATTCGGGGACTGCAATTAGAGGGAGTGACTGCGCAAGGCTTTGGCGGGCGCTCATGAATACTGACCTCACCGTTAGAGATCACGGTAGCTCAGTATTCCCTTCAGAAGAACCGATCGTTGCTTGGTATACATCAGATCCAAGCTGCTATTACTACTACACTGATGGTTACTCGCTAGGCGAAGATTTACCAAGGCTCAACTACTTCCCTCTAACCGGTGAAATAACTGTTACGTCAGATTCACCTAGCTCATAGTGACAAGCTTTTAACTTGCCCGTACAATCACGCGTCTTAATTTTCGATCCATTCAGTTTCGGTAAAGCAAATGCGAGTAATACTTGGCCCTATGGAGGGCGTTTTAGACCACCTAATGCGTGAGATTCTTACAGAGATCAATGATTACGATCTCTGTGTGACAGAGTTTGTGCGCGTCGTTGATCAACTTCTTCCTCCGCATGTGTTCCACCGTATTTGCCCAGAGCTGCATCAAGGCTCTCAAACCATGGCTGGTGTGCCAATCCATCTGCAACTTCTAGGGCAACACCCGAACTGGATGGCCGAAAATGCTTTTCAAGCGGCAAACTTAGGCGCTAAAGGCATTGATCTTAATTTTGGGTGCCCAGCAAAAGCGGTAAACAAAAGTAATGGTGGGGCTTCACTGCTAAAAGAGCCAGAGCTCATCTATCAAGTGGTGAACGCCTGTCGAGAAGCAGTCCCTGCGCACATTCCCGTGTCCGCAAAAATCCGATTGGGTTGGGAGCACCCGGAAGAGTGCTTTGAAATTGTCGACGCTATCGAGCAAGCAAAAGCTGACGAACTCACTGTGCATGCAAGAACCAAAGTAGGCGGCTATAAAGCCAGTGAAATCAAATGGGATTACATCAATCAAATAAGAGAGAAAACCTCTCTGCCGTTGATTGCTAATGGGGAAATCTGGAACTACCAAGATGGTCAAGATTGCATAGAAGCCACAGGTGTTGATTCATTGATGGTCTGCCGCGGCGCTTTTAATATTCCCAATCTTGGCAACGTTGTTAAGCACAACCACAAGAAAATGCCATGGGACAAAGTAATCGCACTTTTACTGCGCTATTCCGAGTTTCAAATTAAAGGGGATAAAGGCATGTACTACCCCAATAGAGTGAAACAATGGTTTGTCTATTTAAGTAAAGGCTACCCTGAAGCGAACGAACTATTTAAAGAAATTCGTACTTTCAAAAAAGCGCCACCCATTGTAGAGCGCCTTCAACGTTATCAAGAAGAATACCACCAACCCGTTTGAGTTAGTTCCCCCTTATCGCGATATTGAACCTCATAGCGTGGCTAAAATACGATCCGGTCTTTACCCGTCGTCTTAGCCACGTACAGTTTTTCATCGGCATATTTAAATATCTCTTCAAAGTTAAGCTTGTTTTGCTCTGTTTCAACGATACAAACACCGCCAGATACCGTAAATCCATTAGGAACAATGTCGGCCGAGTTCGCGCAGACCGCATTTTTTACACGCTCTAATGTCCTCATTAACGTTTCACGATCATCACCTTTAAGATAAACGACAAACTCTTCACCACCAAACCTTGCTGCTACATCACTACTTCGAATGCTATTACTTATCTGGCGGGACATGTAGCGAATAACATCATCCCCTTTGTCATGCCCAAAGGTATCATTAATCAACTTGAAATTATCAATGTCAAATACAGTCAAGGCGAATAACTGGTCATGCTCCACACTGCGCCAAAAAGCTTCCAATCCTCTGCGATTTAGCAGCCCGGTCATCGGATCTTTAGCTGCTAGCTCTTTGAAGTAACCACGTTCAATATTGGAGTTAACGAAGAAAAAGAGCGTTACAGAGAATAGATATACGATGATAGCGACAATCAGACTGTCTTTCTCGTAGACAAAAAAGTGCTCCACCTCTTTGGCAAAATCTAATTCGTAGTACATCGCGTGATGAGAGGTGACTCCTTCCAGTTGTATCGCGTGATAGAAAGTAGCGCTATCAACCGGATTAACCAAGGTGGTATCAATAATATCGATTCTACCGGCTAAGTGCTCATTCGAACTCGCAAGCAATTTACTGGCGTCAATCTCAACAGAAAGCATTCCTTGATGTATCCCCTTATGAAACACCGGAATCGTCATGCTTATCATACGGTCAAGAGAGTCAAATCGATACGCAGGACCCGTTAAAGTCAATTGTTCTGGATTGTTGGCGGTTCTTTGCCAATACGGGCGGCTTTTTATGGTCGAAAGTAGTTCTTTCCCTAGCTCTTTAGCAAAGTCTTCTGGCGAAGAGATCACATACCCACGAGTATCAATAAAGTGTACGCCGTTGTGATATTCATCAAGCTGGGACAAAAATGAAAGAATTGGCGCTAGAGCAATTTTTTCTGACGCACTTTTATAGCTATCACTGGTTTCATTACAAAGGGGTTCTTGACCAACCAACATATAGTCGATATCGACAGAGGGGATATCTGCGGTTTTTCCGTCAGCAAGAAGTAATACGTCAATGGGCCAAATTCGGCAAAGACCATCAACCACTTGCTTATTGTGATCAAGAAAAAGAGGGTTTCCTGATTTGTAGTAATTAGAGAAGCTGTAATCTAGAGCGGTAACAATTTTGGTCGTTCGTTTAAACACTTCTTCAATACGCTGAAACTCACTGCTGATGTCTTTTTCAACCGCATCAAAATAATTTTTTCCTATCAGCCCAAGTAACATGGTCGCGATCACAGCGGGAAAGCCGAAGACAAAGGTAAGGCTAAAGTGCCTATTTACTTTCATAGAATGTGCTCTTAGCGCTCAGTTATTTTCATTAGTTCCATTAATATTATGACATTAATCGACAGCCCTCTCGATGTAAAATAATGTAAGTTGGTATTAACGATGCACCTATCGGGTAAATAACCACTTAAAAATGAATAAAATAGATCGCAGCTAATGGTGAGAGTCGACTAATGTTGTTCATTATGATGGTTTAAGTCCCTGTTAACAAAGTGACTTATCAAACATGATTTTTTTGATGTCAATACTAATCAACGGCTGACTATAGCGCGATCAACCACAGACTTAGGTAGCGTCAAACCAAGCTCACGAGCGGCATCTAGGTTAACTACCAACTGAGAGCTTTGAGCCGTTTTAACACTCAACTTCCCTGGTTTTTGTCCGTTCAAAATAGCGGCCACATAATCAGCGGTCTGCACCCCGACGTCATAGTAATCTAGACCTAATCCAGCGATTGCTCCCTTGCCAACATAAGACGTTGCTCCTGCAACCACGGGTGTGCCAGCTTGGTTTGCAGCATTTATAAGTCCTTCGATACCGCTTGCCACCGTGTTATCAGTTAGTGCGTAGATAACATCAGATTTCTTAGCCACGGATGCTGTTTTTTCTTCTACATCATCGATGGTCAACGCTTTTTCAGTATGCAAAGTAAAGCCAAAGTCTCGTGTTGCCTGCTTTAACAGCCCTACTAAAGCAACAGCATTTGCCTCTGCTGGGTTATAAACCACACCGACTGAAACTGCATTGGGGAGTAGCTCTTTAATAAGAGATACATGTTGGGAAATAGGTGATAAGTCAGAAAGGCCCGTGACATTTCGTCCCGGTTTATCCAATTGCTTAACAAGTCTTGCTCCGATAGGGTCTGTCACCGCGGTGAACACAATCGGGATCGTTCGAGTCGCGGAAACCAACGCTTGAGAGGTCGGTGTCGCGATACCAACTAATACATGAGGGTTCTCACTAACTAACTCTCTGGCTATTTTTGCTGCCTGAACGGGATTGCCACCAGCCATTTCATAAGAAAACTCTAAATTTTTACCCGGTTCGTAACCTTTTGCTCTCAATCCTTCAAGAAGTCCTAGACGTGTTGCATTCAGATCTGGATGGTCAACAACTTGTGAAACCGAAACTTTGGCAACGTTCGCCATTACATTGCTTGTCCATAGCAACAACAGACAACTTACGACCGCTGCCAATACCTTTTTTACAGAACTCATTATCGCTCCCTGAATCAAGCTCTACTCATTATTGCTCGCTCAAAGAGAACAACATCACTATTGATACTATTACCAGTAACCATTGATGACTTGAAGTTATATTTAACAAAAACACAACAAGGCTCGAAAAATGCGTGAAATAGTGAAAGGCAGAATTTGAAAAGTAAGAAACTACATGAGTAGTAAGAGAAAAAAGGAATGAGGGGGAGATAGGTGAATAAAAGCGAAGCGAAAATAATAAAAATCAAACCTGAGAACAAACCATCAATGATGAATAGTTGCTCTCAGACAAGAGGGAGAGTTGCTCTCAGACAAGAGGGAGAGTTGAAACTCATTAGAACCAACGTTCCATTGAGGATTTATCTAGCTGACGAAATGCGCGATTTAAAATGATCGCCAATTCTTTATAACGAGGACGCGACTTCATTGGCTCTAACGCGAAACCCGTTTCAGTGATCTTCTCGTGAAGTTCGCGATACCATGAGACTAGCGCAGGTGGAAGTTTTGTGTTTGAGCGATTACCTAACCACCACATGCCTTGAAGCGGTAAGCTGATTGCAAACAAAGCCATGACCACAGCTTGTGGCATCGCTTGATAATTATTAAAGACCATTTGTGTAAGAACACTAATAGCAGCTATCGCTGGCATCACTTTCACGCCAAAACGCGTCGCTTTGATAATGCGCTGCTCAGGGAAGATCGAGTTTAACTCTTTGCGGACGGGCCAGAGATCCATGTACTTTTGGCCATCTTTTAAACTACTCGCTAAACCAACTCTATTGCTCATATGAGTCTCCCATTAAAAAAAAGTTGAAACCATCAACTAAAAACACAAAAATTTGACGAAAAATAATATTCTTTCAAATTTTTTTGTTATATTTGCACAATATCGCTATTATTTGCAGACCTCAATCTCATTGTTGCCCTTATTTACAATTTAAGCAACTTTGAGAAGACTTCTGCAAGGAATGCACAAGCCTCTTTTTGATAAAGAGTGCTTTCACTTTATACGGAAATTAACGTTTTTTTGACCAAGGTTAGTACGCAAGCCCATGTGCTTCGACTATTCTTGAGATTAATTTTCATCCTTAACTGATTTCGATCAGAAAAATAAACAGGTAGTCATTAATGTCTAAGCTAGTTTTAGTTTTAAACTGTGGTAGTTCTTCTCTTAAATTCGCTGTTGTTGATGCAGAATCAGGTGCAGAGCACCTAACTGGTCTTGCTGAGTGTCTAGGTCTTCCAGAAGCACGTATGAAATGGAAACTTGATGGCAAGCATGAAGCACAACTAGGCGCGGGCGCAGCTCACGTAGAAGCACTATCTTTCATGGTAGAAACTATTCTTGCTTCTAAGCCTGAGCTTAAAGCTAACCTTGGCGCTATCGGTCACCGTATCGTACACGGCGGCGAGCAGTTCACTTCTTCTGCTCTTATCACTGATGAAGTTCTTAAGGGTATTCAAGACGCTGCGACTTTTGCACCTCTTCACAACCCTGCTCACCTTATCGGTATCGAAGCGGCTCAAAAGAACTTCCCTGGTCTACAAAACGTTGCTGTATTTGACACTGCGTTCCACCAAACAATGCCTTCTGAGTCTTACCTATACGCTCTACCGTACAACCTGTACAAAGAGCACGGCATCCGTCGTTACGGCATGCACGGTACTTCTCACCTATTCATCACTCGTGAAGTTGCAGGCCTACTAAACAAGCCAGTTGAAGAAGTTAACATCATCAACTGTCACCTAGGTAACGGCGCTTCTGTATGTGCAATCAAGAACGGTCAATCTGTAGATACTTCTATGGGTCTTACTCCTCTTGAAGGTCTTGTAATGGGTACACGTTGTGGTGACCTAGATCCTGCAATCATCTTCCACCTACACGACGCTCTTGGTTACTCTGTTGAAGAAATCAACAACATGCTAACTAAAGAATCTGGTCTTGCTGGTCTAACTGAAGTGACTTCTGACTGTCGTTTCGTTGAAGACAACTACGGCGAGAAAGAAGAAGCAACTCGTGCAATGGACGTGTTCTGTCACCGTCTAGCTAAGTACGTTGCTGGTTACACTGCAACTCTAGAAGGTCGTCTAGACGCAATCACTTTCACTGGCGGCATCGGCGAGAACTCTGGCCCAATCCGTGAAATGGTTCTTAACCGCCTAGGCATCTTCGGCATCGAAGTTGACGGTGAAGCTAACCTTAAAGCTCGTTTCGGCGGCGAAGGTACTATCACTACAGCTAACAGCCGTATCCCTGCAATGGTTATCTCGACTAACGAAGAGCTAGTAATTGCTGAAGACACTGCGAAACTAGCAGGTCTTTAATTGATTTTCCTGACTAGCTTCACTCGAAGCTAGTCAGTTTTTCATATCAAGAAAATGGGGCTCAACTTCTATTCCTACCCCAATATGTTTATCGGTGGGAATAGCGGTTGAGCTTTTTTATTTCCAATAGTCAAAGGTGTTCGTCAATGTCACGTACTATTATGCTTATCCCTACAAGCGCTGGTGTTGGTCTTACTAGTGTTAGCATGGGTGTTCTTCGCGCTATGGAGCGTAAGGGCGTAAGTGTTTCTTTCTACAAGCCAATCGCTCAACCTCGTAGCGGTGGTAACCAGCCAGATTTAACCTCTACTATCATCAGCGCGAACAGCGACATTAAGATTGGTGAGCCAATCGCAATGACAAAAGCTGAAGCTTTGATCGGTAGTGAAAAAACGGATGAGCTTCTTGAATCTGTTGTTGAGCAATACAACAAAATCAACAAAGACGCTGAAGTAACGCTAATCGAAGGCCTAGTCCCTACTCGTAAGCACCCGTTTGCAAACCAAGTGAACGCAGAAATCGCAAAAACGCTTGGCGCAGAGATCGTATTCGTTGCGACTCCTGGTACTGACAACCCTACGCAACTTAAAGAGCGTATCGAAGTAGCATGTTCTAACTTCGGCGGTACAAAAAACAAGAATATCAAAGGCGTAATCATCAACAAGCTTAATGCTCCTGTTGATGAAGCTGGTCGTACTCGCCCTGACCTATCTGAAATCTTTGATGATGCAGACAGCGCTCAGCAAGCGAACCTTGAAGTAATGCAAATCTTCAATTCTAGCCCTATCCGTGTTCTTGGCTGTGTGCCATGGAGCATCGACCTAATCGCAACTCGTGCGGTTGATATGGCTAAGCACCTTAACGCTGAAATCGTTAACGAAGGTGAAATCTCAACTCGTCGTATTAAGAGCATCACTTTCTGTGCACGTTCTCTACCGCACATGATTGAGCACTTCAAGCCAGGTTCACTGCTAGTAACTTCTGCAGACCGTCCTGACGTTATCGTTGCTGCGGCTCTTGCTGCGAAAAACGGTGTTGAGATTGGCGCAATCCTACTGACTGGCGGTTACGACATTCCAGAAAGTATTGCTAACCTTTGTGCACCAGCATTCGCTTCAGGTCTACCGATCTTCAAAGCTCAAGGTAACACTTGGCAGACGTCTCTAAACCTACAGAGCTTCAACCTAGAAGTTCCTGCTGACGATAAAGAGCGTATCGAGTTCGTTAACGATCACGTTGCAAGCCACATTGATGGCCCTTGGATTGATTCTCTATCTGAAGGTACTCAAGGCATCCGTCGTCTAAGCCCACCAGCATTCCGTTACCAGCTAACTGAATTTGCTCGTAAAGCGGCTAAGCGCATCGTTCTTCCTGAAGGTGACGAGCCACGTACAGTTAAAGCTGCGGCTATCTGTGCTGAGCGCGGTATCGCAACGTGTGTACTTCTAGGTAACCCTGAAGAAATCCGTCGCGTTGCAGCGCAGCAAGGTGTTGAGCTAGGCGCTGGCGTTGAGATCATCGACTCTGCATCAGTTCGCGAAAACTACGTAGCTCGTCTAGTAGAACTTCGTGGCGCTAAAGGTATGACTGAAGTTGTCGCTCGTGAGAAGCTAGACGATTCAGTATTCCTAGGTACTATGATGCTTGAAGCTGGTGAAGTTGACGGCCTAGTTTCTGGTGCTGTTCACACTACGGCGAACACAATCGTTCCTCCGTTCCAGATCATCAAGACAGCACCCGATGCTTCTATCGTATCTTCAATCTTCTTCATGCTTCTACCTGATCAAGTTCTGGTATACGGTGACTGTGCGATCAACCCAGATCCAACAGCTGAACAGCTTGCTGAAATCGCTATCCAATCTGCAGATTCTGCTGCGGCATTCGGTATCGACCCACGCGTTGCTATGATCTCTTACTCTACTGGTGAATCTGGTAAAGGTGCAGACGTAGATAAAGTACGTGAAGCAACCAAACTTGCTCAAGCGAAACGTCCTGATCTTGTGATCGACGGTCCTCTTCAGTACGACGCAGCAATCATGGAAAACGTAGCCGCTTCTAAAGCGCCAAACTCTCCAGTTGCAGGTAAAGCGACAGTATTCGTATTCCCAGACCTAAACACGGGTAACACGACTTACAAAGCGGTACAGCGTTCAGCAGATCTAGTGTCTATCGGTCCAATGCTTCAAGGTATGCGCAAGCCAGTAAATGACTTGTCACGTGGCGCTCTAGTAGACGATATCGTTTACACTGTAGCTCTAACGGCTATCCAAGCAGACCAAGCAGCTCAAGCTGAAGAAAAAGTAATTAACTAATTACATTTTCTCGTTCTTAAATGCTTTAAAAGTATCAAAGCCTATGCAATTTGCATGGGCTTTTTATCGTCGAAAATTGGTCGAAATGACAAACCTCGCTCTATTCGTACGCCACCCAATAACTGTATTTTCACTTTTAGCTAAACCACTGATTTATCAAGTTGTCTTTTTCTTTCCTTTCTATTATTAACCTACCGTACGTTTATCTGAAAAGTGCGATCTTTGACGTTTTTATTCTTCGCAATGATGATTTGTTTTGTTATATTATTTTACATAATAAATAAACTTCTTTGTATTTCATAACACTATGACGTCAGATACTCGGCTGATCACGTTGATCAAATGGCTCCCAGTTAGCTTTATCGCACTTTTTTCACTCGTACTAATTTCTTCATTTCTGTACAACTCACACCTGTCTAACCAAAAACAATTAGTTAGAGCTGAGCAACTATTTAAAGATCAGCACAAACAATTGCTTAAAAGCCAAGTCGACGTAGCAAAAAGCCAAGTTCTCTATTTAAAATCAACCACCGAGTCAGAACTAAAACAAGTCGTAAAAGAACGATTAGAAGAAGCACATCGAATCTCTACTCGTCTCTACGAAGACAACAGATCACAGCCAAGAGAAATAATCGAATCCATCATTAAAAGTGCGTTAAAAGACATTCGCTTCAATAGTGATCGTGGTTACCTTTTTATTGTTGATCGCCAAGCTAAAGGTATCATGCACCCATTCTGGCCCCACCTCGAAGGACAGGACCTTTCCACGCTTAAAGATACGCGAGGCACTCCCATCGTCACAGAAATGGTCAAACTGTCACTAGAGAAGAAAACAAGCTTTTATAGGTGGTGGTTTCACAAACCAGGTGATAACAAGACAGAGTACGAAAAAATTGGATATTCTGTCTACTTTGAACCACTAGACTGGGTTATAAGCTCCGGTGATTATGTCGTTGATGTTGAAAGTGACCTAAAACAACAATCATTAAATTGGCTGAAAAACTTAACGCTTCCTGGTTCTGATCAGCTTTTCGTACTCGACAAGCAAGGCGTATTTTTGGCGCACGAGTCGCAAGAACTCATTGGGTCAAAACATCCTACATTTCAGTTAATTATTCAAAGTCAAAACTCAACTAATTCACTCCAAGAACGATTTATCAGCCTCGATAACGGGTTGGCTAACAATCGTTCGCAAGACACCATTAACTATGTAGCAAAAATTCCAGACTGGGAGTGGTATATCGTTGGTAGTGCTTATACCCAAGCCATTGAACAATACTCTATCGCACACAAACTGGTCACCGAAGAATCACTAAAGCACGATACGATTGAACTCATCATTTATAGTGCAGCAAGCTTCCTAACTTTGCTGGTCATTAGTTTCTATATGGGTAATGCCATCGCACGACGTTTTACTACCTTCCAAAACAGAATTAAACATGACTTCCATAAACTAGAGCAGAACCGTAAAGAACTCTCTTACTTGGCTCACCACGACTCACTCACCGGTCTTTACAACCGAACTGCATTAAAAGAGAGCTTTGCGGTCATACAAGAAAGAAACATACAAAATACGACTAAAATCGCTGTACTTTTTATCGACCTAGATGATTTTAAAAATATTAACGACGCTCATGGTCATGGCTATGGGGATCAACTGCTCAAAAACATTGCTCAAACTCTACAACATTTAACTGAGCCGAATGAAATGTATTTCCGTTTTGGCGGGGATGAGTTTATTGCGATTATAGACAATCTACCGACAGCTGAGTCTTTGACACCAATTCTTAACAAGATTAAGCAGGCAATCGAACGCTCATACAATATCAAAGGGGAAAGCCTATCGATTAAGACAAGCATCGGCGTATCGTTATCCCCCGATCATGCTGACAATATAGAAATGTTAATCTCTAAAGCTGATATGGCACTCTATTTCGCGAAACGTACAAGCAAAGGCATTATTCAATTATTTAACGAGTCTATTTCTGATGATATTCACAGTAAACTCGAGATTGAGAACGCGCTTAATTCTGCTTTAAATAACGAAGAACTGTACGTTCACTATCAACCTCAAGTCGACGTACATTCAGGTGTAGTGTTAGGGGTAGAAGCGCTCTGTCGTTGGCAAAACAAAAAGTTAGGATTTATTCCACCTGACGTATTTATCAGCATGGCGGAAAAAACGAATCTAATTAATGACATTACGTTCTTTGTCGCTGAAACTAGCATGCGCCATATTAGCAATATCAATAGTAAGCAGGGGGTCTCTCTATCGTTGTCTATCAACCTATCTCCAGCAGTGTTTACTCAACATAACTTGGTTGAACGCTTCTCAGAGCTTGCTGCCAAATACGCATTTACACCAGCCAAGATCAAAATTGAGATTACAGAAAGTGTACTAGTTGAAGATCTGCAAGCCGTCACGCGGGTAATGAACCGCTTCCAAGCACTAGGTATGCAAGTTTCCATCGACGATTTCGGTACGGGTTATTCATCATTAAGCTATATTGCCTCCCTGCCGATCAATGAGATCAAGATAGATAAATCATTTATAGATACTATTGATACCGATGAGAGGCAATTTGCACTGGTTGAAGCGATTACTTCTCTAGCAAGTATTTTCAATTTCGACTTGGTCGTGGAAGGTATTGAGACTCAAACACAGTTGCAGTCTATTAAGCAATTGTACTGTAGCGCAGTTCAGGGCTACTACTACTCACGTCCGGTAAGCGCAACAGACCTCGTTAAGTATCTAGAGCTACAAAATCAAAGAGAAGCCTTTGAAGTGTAATTCGATATCAGCCTGACCCTATGTTCCGGTAAGTTAAATTAAATAACTGCGTTTATGGGGTGACTCTAAATCAAGGTAAGGCCCTTTGGGGACAACTTGAGTCGGATTAATGCCTGTATGGCTGTAATAATAGTGGCGCTTGATGTGATAAAAATCG
>NZ_JBFRLX010000033.1:0-1022 GCF_041470165.1 Vibrio sp. 10N.286.46.A8 | reverse complement strand
ACCCAGCGACACCGCCTTTTCTATCTGGTCGCCATATATTGTTTGCTAATACGTTGTTCTCGCTGTCACGCTCTTGAAGCTCAATCAGGCCTAAGCGAACAAAGCGTTTCTCTAAGGTTTTAATATTGCTTTCAAAACGCTGATACACTCTTAGAAAATGATCGTGACCATACTCAAATCGTTCCTCAATCTGAGTGCCACTTTTCTCAAAACGAATCGCGGTCAGTCTGTTTTCAGCGTCATAGTCTGCTTCAAAAGGAGTCTCACCTGGCAATAAGCCTTGTACTAAGTTTCCATCAGCATCATAAACAAAAGCGCTACTGTCGCCATCCCACGAGGAAATTTGGTTAAGCGAATTGTACGTGGCTTGTGTTTGTGGGCGCTCTAGAAGGAGCGGTTCGTTAGACTCTAATTGGGTGAGTTTACCTGCAACGTCAAAACCGAAAACAAACTTGCCGATTGTATTCACGCCTTTTCGGTATTCGAGCTTGGAGAGATCGCCAATATTGTCAAAGCTCAACACTTGCTTGATGCCATTGGGGTAAGTTAAGTCAGCCGAAACATTATCAGGCGAATCATCGTAGGTGAGTTCAAAGACCTGTTCCAGTGCCGAAACTTGCTTTAGTCGACCCAGAGCGTCGTACTTGTACTCACCGTAGTTATCTCCATCCAACATCAATGAAGACAATCGATTCAGCTTATCAAACCCAAGTTCAATGGTATCGTTGTCCCAAGGGCCATCAATGCTCTCAACTTTACCGTCCGAGAAATAAGAATATTGTGTCAGACCTTGGCCATCAGAGACTGATACCAGCTCTCCTAACGAATTATATTGATAGGAAACTTCTGGTGTAGCGTCGCCATAACTTACACGAGTCAGTTGGTTATTTTCATTGTAATGAAAAGACTTTGTAACGCCTCGAGCATTAGTGGTGCTGTTGATATAACCTTGCTGGTAATCAATTTTTAGCGCGCTGCCATCTGCGTAACGCTTCGTTGTAAGCTGACCCACGACGTTATAT
>NZ_JBFRLX010000032.1:34517-34935 GCF_041470165.1 Vibrio sp. 10N.286.46.A8 | reverse complement strand
ACTTTGGCTTTGTGGAGTAATACCCATATAACGCGTCAACATAATCATGCCCTCGTGTTCTTAACTCACAAGATTAAAATATCATGACAAGTATGACAGTTATATGTCCATTCGCTCGATAAACCCCACAATACTGTAAGAGTATGACCTACAACACATTACTCTACTGATTGAGTATAATAAGACTCAATACTACCGCTTAATAGAACGCTGCTGCGATAGCCAAACCCACGAACAACAAGGCTGTGATCTTGCGAATCAGGTCAAGTGGCATCTTATCTGCCGATAGCTTACCAATGATCACCACAGGCACATTCGCCAGCAACATACCAATGGTAGTACCGAGAATGACCCACGTTAATACATCCGAATATTGAGCCCCTAGAATCGATGTCGCAATCTGAGTCTTATCACCGAT
>NZ_JBFRLX010000032.1:0-33770 GCF_041470165.1 Vibrio sp. 10N.286.46.A8 | reverse complement strand
CTGAGTCTTATCACCGATCTCAGCAATGAAGAAAGCGATAAAACTGGCGACAAACGGCCCTCGGTTCGAGATCTGTTCATCGTCATCTAATTTATCCGGAATCAGAATCCAGCCTGCCATCGCAATGAAACTGACCACCAGCACCCACTTAAGTACTTCAGGAGATAAATAATCAGCGACCACAACACCTAGCCACGCAGCAAGGGCATGGTTGGCAATGGTGGCAAAGAAAATAGCCGCAATAATAGGTAGCGGTTTTCGATATCGGCTGGCTAATAAAAGGGATAACAACTGAGTCTTATCACCGATCTCGGCTAAGGCGACAGTTGTAATTGAAATTGCTAAAACGCTCACGACATGCTCATTTGGGATGAGGATTATTATATTTAACCAAAGACAAACCTCGCGCCCCATCCCGGTTCACGATGCTTGTCTAAGGTCTTGCTAAGCGCCACCAAGGTGGTGGTTGCCTCGAACGCCATGATGATTTTGCATCAATTATGTTGACGAACGAACTCATTCAATAGGATATGAATAAGTAAGCTACTCCCCAAAGACCGCGAGATTTTAATCACCCACGCTTTCAAATACAAGTGTCAAACTTATCAAAATATCCACTTGTGCCGAAAAACAAACATTAAAGGCAAAAAAATCCACTAAACGACATTTTAGACCACTAATTAAACAAGATTACCCCTACTCGCTTTACCAATATCTCGGTATACTCAGAAGTTATTTTTATCATTCATTTAAAAGAATCGCGCGAACCTGACTATGCAAAAATACGATATCAAAACCTTCCAGGGAATGATCCTCGCGCTGCAGGATTACTGGGCACAAAACGGTTGTACCATTGTTCAACCACTAGATATGGAAGTAGGTGCTGGCACCTCTCACCCAATGACATGTCTACGTGCACTTGGCCCAGAGCCAATGTCTACGGCATACGTTCAACCTTCTCGTCGTCCGACCGATGGTCGTTACGGTGAAAACCCGAACCGCCTGCAGCACTACTATCAATTCCAAGTAGCCCTAAAACCTTCTCCAGATAACATCCAGGAGTTGTACTTAGGCTCGCTTGAAGTTCTTGGTGTCGACCCACTTGTTCACGATATTCGCTTCGTAGAAGACAACTGGGAAAACCCAACGCTAGGCGCATGGGGTCTTGGTTGGGAAGTATGGCTAAACGGTATGGAAGTGACTCAATTCACTTACTTCCAACAAGTTGGCGGTCTTGAGTGTAAGCCTGTAACGGGTGAGATCACTTACGGTATCGAGCGTCTAGCAATGTACATCCAAGAAGTAGACTCTGTTTACGACCTTGTATGGAACGTAGCACCAGACGGTTCTAACGTGACTTACGGTGACATCTTCCACCAAAACGAAGTTGAGCAATCAACATACAACTTCGAGCACGCAGACGTAGATTTCCTATTCACTTTCTTCGACCAGTGCGAAAAAGAGTGTGAAGAGCTACTTGAGCTTGAGAAGCCACTGCCGCTTCCAGCTTACGAACGCATTCTAAAAGCAGGTCACGCATTCAACATCCTTGATGCGCGCAAAGCTATCTCTGTAACAGAGCGTCAACGTTACATCCTTCGTATCCGCAACCTGACTAAAGCTGTTGCAGAAGCGTACTACGCGTCACGTGAAGCACTTGGCTTCCCAATGTGTAAGAAGGAAGGTAAATAATCATGGCGAAGAATTTTCTAATTGAACTGGGTACGGAAGAGCTTCCACCAACGGCACTTCGTTCACTAGCTGAAGCCTTTGCTTCTAACTTTGAAGCAGGTCTTAAAACGGCTGAACTTTCTCACGAAGGCATCAAGTGGTACGCAGCACCTCGTCGTCTAGCACTTAAAGTGACGGCACTGGCTGAAGGCCAAGCAGACAAAGTCGTTGAGAAGCGCGGTCCTGCAATTTCTGTAGCATTCGATGCTGAAGGCAACGCGACTAAAGCTGCACAAGGTTGGGCTCGTGGTAACGGTATTACTGTTGAGCAAGCTGACCGCCTGAAAACAGACAAAGGCGAGTGGCTTCTTTTCAAACAGGAAGTAGCTGGCAAACCTGTTCAAGAATTGGTGATGGACATTGCAGCGAAAGCACTAGCTGGCCTACCAATCCCTAAAGCAATGCGCTGGGGTAACTCAGACATTCAATTTATCCGTCCAGTGAAAACACTGACAGTACTACTAGGTGATGAGCTTGTTGAAGGCAAAATCCTAGGCGTAGCTTCTGCTCGTACTATCCGTGGCCACCGTTTCATGGGCGAACAAGAGTTCACAATCGACTCTGCTGACCAATACCCTGCGATCTTAGAAGAGCGCGGTAAAGTAATGGCAGATTACGATGCGCGTAAAGCGATCATTCTTGCTGATGCTAAAAAAGCAGCAGACGCGGTTGGTGGTATTGCTGACCTAGAAGATGACCTTGTTGAAGAAGTTACCTCTTTGGTTGAATGGCCAGTGGTGCTTACTGCTAAGTTTGAGCAAGAGTTCCTAAAAGTGCCTTCTGAAGCTTTGGTTTACACCATGAAAGGCGACCAGAAGTACTTCCCAGTGTATGACGCTGATAAGAATCTTCTGCCAAACTTCATCTTCGTTTCGAACATCGAGTCTAAAGAGCCTCGTCACGTTATCGAAGGTAACGAGAAGGTTGTACGTCCACGTCTTGCTGATGCTGAGTTCTTCTTCAATACAGACCGTAAGCGTCCGCTTATCGACCGTCTTGCTGAACTAGACCAAGCTATCTTCCAGAAGCAATTAGGTACTATCAAAGACAAAACCGATCGCATCACAGAGCTTGCTGGCTACATTGCTGAGCAAATCGATGCTGACGTTGAAAAATCTAAGCGTGCAGGCCTATTGGCTAAGTGTGACCTAATGACATCTATGGTATTCGAATTTACGGATACTCAAGGTGTGATGGGCATGCACTACGCGACTCACGATGGTGAAGACGAGCAAGTAGCACTGGCACTTTACGAGCAGTACATGCCTCGTTTCGCGGGTGACACACTGCCAAGCACTGGTATTTCATCTGCAGTAGCAATGGCAGACAAGCTAGACACTATCGTAGGTATCTTCGGTATTGGCCAAGCTCCAAAAGGTTCTGACCCATTCGCGCTACGTCGTGCATCACTCGGTGTGCTACGTATCATCGTTGAAAACGGCTACAACCTAGACCTAACCGATTTGATCGGTAAAGCGAAAGAGCTACTAGGCGACAAGCTAACTAACGACAACGTAGAAGCTGACGTTATCGACTTCATGCTAGGTCGTTTCCGCGCATGGTACCAAGATGCTGGTTTCAGTGTTGATATCATCCAAGCGGTACTAGCACGTCGTCCAACTAAGCCAGCAGACTTTGACCAACGTGTTAAAGCGGTTTCTCACTTCCGTGAACTGGAAGCAGCAGAAGCACTAGCAGCAGCGAACAAGCGTGTAGGTAACATCCTCGCGAAATTCGATGGCGATCTACCCGCTGAAATCGATCTAGCGCTTCTTCAAGAAGACGCAGAGAAAGCGCTGGCTGAAAACGTTGAAGTAATGACGGAAGCACTAGAACCAGCATTCGCAACAGGTAACTACCAAGAAGCCCTAAGCAAACTTGCTGACCTACGTGAACCAGTTGATGCATTCTTCGATAACGTAATGGTAATGGCTGATGATGAAGCGCTTAAGAAAAACCGTCTAACGCTACTGAACAACCTACGTAACCTGTTCCTACAGATTGCTGATATTTCTTTACTACAGAAGTAAAACCAATTTGGAATAAATATTAAGGGGGAAGCTTTGGCTTCTCCCTTTTTTTTATCCAAAGCTAGTGTAAGATCTATCTGGTTGAATATTATTGTAGATAGGGATATTACATGCTGGTTGTTTTGGTTGAAGATAATGAAATATTGAATCACCACCTATCTTCTCAGCTCAGTGAGCAAGGGCATACTGTCCATGCAGATAGAACAGCTTCTGCGTGTTTACAAACGATTCAAAAACAGTCCAATACAGATGTAATGATCATTGACCTTGGCCTCCCTGACTTTGATGGCATTACGCTGATCAAGCAAATACGTCGTAAAGAAATTGCAGTCCCAATATTAATCTTAACCGCACGTGGCAACTGGCAAGATAAAGTAGAAGGGCTTAATTCCGGGGCTGATGATTACCTTACCAAGCCCTTCCAATTTGAAGAGCTACACGCTCGCCTTGAGGCGCTTGTTCGTCGCAATCAAGGGTTTTCCGCTTCCCAAATCAAAGCGCAATCGCTCACCTTAGACACTCAAGCCAAACGTATCAGTTACGATGGTGCTCTGATTGAACTTACAGCCTTAGAATTTCAAATATTCGAGTACTTAATTCGCCATTGCTTACAAATCGTATCTAAGCAACAAATCGCAGACTCCCTTTATGCGCAGGGTGAAAATGTTCAGCTAAACAATATTGAGGTTATCGTTTCACGCTTACGTAAAAAGTTAACGCAATACACTCAAGCTAAGCTGATCAGCACCATTCGCGGGCAAGGTTATCGCTTTGAACTAGAAGCTAAGTAGTATGAAAAGACTGTACAAAACTCAGTTCAGACGTCGGACATTCGCCGTTGCTGCTTCCATTATGATTTCAATGGTACTCACCAGCGCCTGGTTCTACTACAACACTCAAAAACACCAACTTTTTGAGTACTACTCGAAAAATACCCTTCGAGAATTGCCTGCTGTAATCAATGAACTGCTGTCTTCTGGGGAAATACCGCCATTGACGGAGTGGGATAGGTTCTATGCGAAAGAGTCTCCCAACACTAGCGTCACTCTATGTGATCACAACAATCAACAAGTATGGACATCAGTAAATATTGAAAGACGAGCTAAGCTGCTATCAGAGATAGGCGTCAGCCAATCTCAAGTTAGCGAGCTCTGTCATGATCTAAATTTCCCCATAGATACTATTCGTTTGGTTGAAAGACCGAATGGCGCCGCTTTTATTGTCCACACAATTCTCTGGAAAGGTTTCCAGGAAAAAAAAGATGGCAGAGTTATCTTTACCCAAAGGGTCGAAGAGAAAATAGAACCCATACATCAGTTAAAATACACCGCGGTTGGAGTGTTAGTGGTTGCGCTTGCTTTGATCAGTGCTCTACTTTTGATTTTTTATCGTATTAGTTTTGCGCCGTTTACTCGACTAGAGAATGAACTGAATGACATAAAGCAGGGTAAACAAAACCAATTAGCCCAGTCATACCCTGAAGATTTACATAGCGTCACCAGTGCATTGAACGAATTGCTATACCAACAAAAAGAAAATCAGGAGCGTTATAAGCGTTCTCTCAATGATCTCGCCCATAGTTTGAAGACTCGCGTGACAGTTTCTCAAGCATTGCTTGATGAAGACTCATCCAAAACAAAGAATGACCAAATCAACCAACAACTGTTAGAAATGGATAGCTTAATTCAGGCACAACTCAAAAGGGCTTCGCTAGGCGTTAAAGGTATAACGACTTCATCGACACCGATAAAACCAATCCTCGACAGCCTAGTAGGCATGTTTACGAAAATCCATGCCGACAAAAAGATCCAATTCATCACTCAGTTTGACGACCAACAGACCGTGCCTCTTAATAAAGATGATCTTATGGAAGTGCTCGGTAACCTATTAGAAAATACTTATCGGTTCGCACAAACCTCTATCGAATTCAAAGCCACTCAAAGCGAACAGCAGATCCTGATTGAGATCTATAATGATGGGCCAGTAATAGATAACTCGATCAGCCAAACCTTATTTCAACGTGGCGTAAGAGCCGATCAGAAGACCCATGGTACAGGATTAGGTTTGGCGCTATGTGATGAGATACTCCATAGCTACAAAGGGACAATCTGGTTCGAGCAATCAGATAACCCATCCGTGGGTGTCGTTTTAAAAATACTGCTCCCAACAAGTTAAATTTGTAGGGCAGGGTTAAGAGTGAATATCAACCCTGCGATTGTTATGGCGACCGGATTCAGTCTCGTTACTCTGCACTGGGTTCGCCTCACCTTGTGAACTCACTGTCAGGTCTTCAATATTTACGCCTTGCTCTTTCAAATACCCAACAACAGCATTCGAGCGCTGCAAGCCTAAGCTTAAGTTGTAACTATCACTACCTTTTGAGTCGGTATTCCCCGTGACGATAAATTCGGGAGTTTGATGTTCAAGTTTAGCTATAAGGTTTAACAATAAATAACGAGATTTTTGATTCAGTTCATCGTCATCGAAATCAAAAGTCACGCGAGCCAACACCTCACGAGCCAACTTACCTTCTACAAATTTAGTTCGACTCAGTAAGTATTGTGCGCAATCAGCACTTTCTGATACTTGAGTTAACTTATCTTGAATCAGATTTTTAATCGCTTGATTAGCTGTGCTTGCGTTCACTTGCATGAACGGGCCTTGGTGATACATCACTTTCTTCCCCTGACCGATCGTTACCGTCTTCTCAAGTTCAGAGTCGCCCATATGGCAGTAATGATAAAGTAGTTCGTTGGTATCTGGTTTTAAAGGGGCTGCCAGTATAGAAAACGACAGAGTAAATAAAGACATAACAGATATAAGCGTTTTCATTTTTGCTCTCTTAATAATATTCAGTTAATAAAAAGGATGTCACATACCTCTATTGCGCCAAGTGACCCACTTCTTCCGTAATTAATCCCAAAATTTTATTGAGAATGTCTTCCTTGTTTTCAGCCTTATAAACATTATCTCGGCCAACGCAATTACGCAGACCCACGTTTTTATTAAGTTCATAATCGAAACCAATCACAGCCATGCGCGCGTTCATTCGTTCACCATCAGGTGTCATCATTCCTTGGCTTACCCCGCCAATTACCTCTATGTCATCATGCGTATTATCTGCCGAAACTTTGCCGCCGTTGACCATATTGAGAATGTTGCTACACATACCTTTCGACACAAGCTTATTGGTTTGCCCTGCGTAGTGATTCCAATCTTCCCCATCAGACAGAATAATGATCAGCTGCTTTTGGTTCTTCGACATTGAAGTCACAATTTGCCCTGCACGAATAATGCCTTGCAGTGAAGCAGTGCCTCCCCCAGCTTTGAATTTCTTGACCTTTTTAGTGAAGGATGAAAAATCGGTGGTAAAATAGAGGTCGTAGAACCGTGCATCATCATCGCCATTAGGCACACGCGAGGCTTCTCCTTTAACGATAAATTGTTGAGCTATCGTTTTGTTAAAATTCACCGTATCGTCTTTATCGTATTCACCTTCTCTTGAAACTACCCGCTGATCGCGAACTACTAAGTTATCATTCTTATCTTTATTGATGGTTCGGCGATTAAAACCGGTAAGTGCAACCCGATGAGGGTGCTCTGGATATAGATCGTTATACGCGCCGAGTTCATCAGCCACATCTTCAATAATGTCTTTCAGATCATTTAGCTTAGAATGCCGACCACCACTCCACGAGTCATTCATAGATTCTGAAAAATCGACGATAAAAGTAATGTCTATCGGCTGGCTTTGATAGCGTCGTGCTTTCGATGATCCCGTCACATTGAAGCTATCACCAAAGCCAGAAATCACATCGTTACCAGGAAACCAGGACTTGTGCAGTGTTTGACCCGCAACACGATATTCAAAGTAGCGTGCTTCGCCTCTTTCCGTAGCAGCAATACATTCAGGCATTTCATCACACCCTAGCTTCTTAACTTCAATATCTAGGATCGAGTCCATGTCATATAGATAATGCTGAATATAGCGCTCCGCCAATTGGTGGTCTTGCTCATCTTTTGCTGATACCGCTAGAACAGCCGCTTCTGAAGCTTCCTCTAATCGAGCTTTGGTTTGTAATGCGCGGGCACCATCAGAACCAAGCATAAACACTCCAAACAAAGCTGGGATCATAATGGCAAACAGCATAGCTGCATGGCCAGACTGCTTACGCATAGCGTGTTTCATAACCTTTCTCTTCGCTCTACCTGCCGATCACGACAGAATCAGACATCACGTGAGTAAACTCACGCCCCAAAATACCACCAATCCAATTATCCGATTCATAACAAACCGTCACTCGGTACAGGGGCATTTCTCGACCTCGGTTAGTCACTACCGTCATGGACTCTAATGAATCAATGGTTTGCTTTATTCTGCAGGCAACAACACCGCGTTTTTCACTGATCGCGGGGTTGGGTGTACCCACTTGTTTGAAGCTCAACTCTTCCACCAACAACCCATAGTGTTCCCGTTCAAAATGACCAAAGGTACGCAGTAAGGAATGCTGAGCAATGATATCGATATCATCGACTTCTTTAGTTGTAAGCTGATAATCAGTATCATAAAGTTGGGTTCTCTCTTTAAGTACATTGACCAGTGAATAAGAGAGTCGATCGAGTTTTCCTTTCAATGAAAGCTTGATGATCACGTCACCACTGAAAGCAATCAATAAGCTGAAAAATACAGCGACCATGGCAAACTCAATACTAAAAACCCCCTGCTGCTTACTCTTCAAATTCCCATGCTTTAGGGTTCTAAATTTCAAATTTTGACCTTTCATATTCCTGCACAACAATCATCTCTCTGCTCATTAAATTCTGAGTCGTGAAGAAGTAGCTAAAGATAGGTGAAAAACGGTAGTTAATTCGATAAATGGCAAGCGCTGCGTTATCAGCATCACCACACTCTTTAAATTTTTGACTACCAGAAATACTGCATTGGTCTGTAATACTAGCTAACTCACTCAGGTTTTTAGAGTAGTGAATCGTGACTTGAAAATTGTCGCCATTAACAACCTGATTCCAGATACTGCCTTCTCGGTGCAAAACCTTATCTACCGTATCGAGATAATTTCCTGAGCCCTTTTTAGCTGTGCGAGCCACCTCTGAAACCGCCAAGTCGTTGATCGCCGAAATGTACGAGATATAGCTCATCTCAACCCACGCCATACACATCAACCAAAAAGCAAAAAAGCCCACCGCAAACTCTATGCTCGCGACACCCTTTTGCTTATATCGCATTACCCGCCTCCTCCGATAACGAAAGACCACTGACTGCCAGCGTTTGGCTCTCTAATGAATAAGGAGTGTGGTGGCGCAACGCCTGATAAATTTTTTGGATTTGGTGCTTGCTGTATCTTTCACTCAACACACTTTCGACAAACGGGTAGTGGCCCAACTTAGTCATACTCAACGTCAAGTTTGCCATCATCTGTTCGTTCATCTGACCGCGCTTATACAATGGTAATAAACGCTCCATAGCTGCTTGATAATGCTCTTGCGTAATATCGAGCACAGCCAAATTATTATTCACTGATACCGAGTCATAAAAATGCTCGCGCGCGCGTTCAAAATACCGACGAGATAGATCAAACTGATAGCTGTAACCATAAAACGTTCCCAGTAAATTCTCGGCTGCCGCATGTGTAGCATTTTCCACTAATACTTGTTTAGCACTACTGATCGCTGCTGGGTACTGACCTAATTCACCGTATGCTTTCGCTTGCATCAATAAACTGTTCACACTGGGTTGTGGTTTTTGAGTAACAGGGGCAATGTAAAACAGAGCCGACTCAGCATCGCCCATAGCTAAATATGTATTCGAGAGTTTTTCTCTCACTTCATCAGCGTCGTATTGCTGCAGCTGATTTTTATACAAACGGGTTAACTGAACGTAATTATGTGTTTTTTGATAGATAGCCTCTTTTGACTCATCTTTCTGCCAACTCGCTTGAGTTGAACTGCATGCCGCCAACATTAAAACTAACGTTAGCGCGATTATTTTCTTAAACATTAAGCATCATCCTCATTACCCCCGGAGCGGCAATTACGAATACAATTGGGATCAAGATAAACACGATCAGTGGAATCGACATCTTGGCAGCTAACTTCCCTATTTCTTCTTCCAGCTCTAGCATTTGCACTTCTCGAATATCGCCTGCCAACGTCGTTAACACGTTATAAATCGAGGATCCATGTTGAATGCTCTGCGTCAGCGTCATCACAAAACTACGAACTTCTGGTGATGGAACCTTGCGATACAACTCCTCTAAGGCATTTTCCATTCCGACCAAACGAGCCCGTTGGTTTGTCACCTCCAACAAGCTAGAAAGCTCTTTATCAAAGCTTTTCATTTCAATGGAGAGGTATTTCATTGATGCTTCGATTGTCATGCCGGTTTGGACGCAAATCGCCATTAGGTCAATCAGATACGGCATTTGACGAGAGATTCGACGTTGACGGTTTTTAGCCATCGAGCTCAAGACTAGGTCAGGCATCACAATAACCACCATAGCCCACCCCGCAGCTATCGCGATCCATGATTCAGACGAAACCTCAATAAACCAACACACGCCTGCAACAACCACTTGCCCGATAAACAACGCACTGTACTTCAGTGGCATAAACCATTGAGCCCACCGGATGTCACTCACGCCAGCATTAGCAAAGCGCACTGTAATATCACTTTCGGAGGTGACGAAAATAGTCGACATGGGCGTCAACCAACGATTCAGTTTTATTTCTGCCTCTTTTGACTGATCGGCCAATCGATGATGTTTCGCTAAGGCTGCTATACGGTGTTTTTTCTGAGTACACACGACTAACCAATAAAATATGAGCAACAAGCCAAATGCTACGCCGGCCCAGGCGAAAAATAACCCAACGTTCGAGAAGTTTATTGAAGAAGCCATTACTTCACCTTTTTCATTAACGCCCAGATGATCAGCATGCCGATACTTTCACTTGTGATGAGGTAGTAAAGAATCGGTCTCCCTTCTGGGTGGTGCATTACGAACTCAAAATTTTCAGGACTAAGAAACTGCAAAATAAACAGAAAGAAGAATGGTGTTGCTCCTACAATTTTTGCGGAGATACGAGCCTCTGAAGTAAGAGCAAACTTTTTTCTTTCTACAGCTCTCGCTTCGAACATTTGTCGATTCAGACGTGACATCACCTCTTTTAATTGCCCCCCTCTTTGCATGTTAGCTCGCAAGGTAATGACAAAAAAATGAAACGACGGATACGGAAAGCGACGACAAGATTTACGAAACACATCATCAATCGGCTCGCCTAAATTGAGGCGCTCGCTCATCAGCTTAAACTCTTTACCTACCTCACCTTCAAGTTTCTTCCCTACATACCCAATGCCTCGCCCTATGCTTTCACCCGCACTAAGGGAACTTGCCAGCATGTTCAACGCATCAGGGAAGGTTTCTTCAAAGCGTTTTTTCTCTCGTTTCTGTAAATGGAGATAACCCAAAAACCAAGCGGTAATGAGAGTCAAAGGCAAAATTTCGAACCAAGGTAAGCGCAGTGACATTTGATTAAGAGTGCCGATCGCAAGCAGTGCTACAACAGAAAAAATGACGACCTTACCTAATGCCATTTTTCCAAGTTGGCGCTGTAAGTTATCCCAACGCACATGAAGTTTCTGTTTGAAGTTACGATCAGAAAGACTGGCAAAATTAACCGCTTGTTGCGTAAAACTCAGATCGCTTTTCAGATTACCTTTCGCTTGCTGTGATAAATACTCATCAACAGAAGGAGCTCTATTCGGCTTAAGCGCGACAATCATGAGTATTGCCCCACCCAAAATAATCAACCAATACATGTCTCACTCCTATTGATTGAGTGTCATAGACTCAATCACTTGAGTTAACTTCTGCTCTACACCAAAGAAACGGGCTTTTTCATAAAGCGCAGAACGAGCCATAACACCAGATGTCACATAACTACCTCGAATGCGACCATCAGGGCTGTGAGGTGAAGTTTGGAAAGAGAACAACTCTTCTAACACCACGTTGCTTCCCTCAATACCGACCACTTCAGTGATATTCATGATCTTTCGAGAACCATCATGCAATCGGCTGACCTGAACGACTAAATCGACCGCGCTTACAATTGAGCGGCGGATCGCTTCTAAGGGCAAATTATTGGTCGCCATCATCACCATTGATTCGACACGAGCCAAAGCATCTCGTGGTGTATTGGCGTGCAACGTAGACATTGAACCATCGTGCCCAGTATTCATGGCTTGCAGCATTTCAAACGCTTCACCACCACGGCATTCACCCACAATAATTCGGTCTGGGCGCATTCGCAGTGAATTAATCACTAAATCTCGAGCGGTAATAGCCCCCGTCCCTTCAATGCCCTCATGACGAGTTTCCATTCGAACAACATGTGACTGCTGAAGCCTTAACTCAGCGGTATCTTCAATAGTGACGGTTCGTTCACCCTCTGATATATGCTGTGATAAAGCATTAAGTAACGTTGTTTTTCCCGATCCCGTGCCACCAGATACAAGAATATTGAGTCGGCAACGTGCAGCTAATTGAAGTAAACCTGCCATATCGGGAGTAAGAGACCCAAACTCAACTAATTCTTCAAAACCAATACTTTGCTTTTGAAACTTACGAATCGAGATTGACGTCCCTTCCAATGTGATAGGAGGAATGACAATATTCACACGGCTACCATCATCTAACCGGGCATCACAAGTAGGAGAAGACTCATCGACCCTGCGCCCAACACGACTAGCGATGCGCTTAGCAATATCAAGCAACTGCTTCTCATCGATAAATCGAACAGGTGCTTTCTCGACTAAGCCATGACGCTCAATATAAACCTGTTGTGGGCCATTGATCATGATGTCGGTGATCGAGTCATCATCCATCAACACCTGCAAAGGCCCGAGGCCAACTAACTCATGTACCATGCTGGTGACATATTCTGATTTTGCCAGTGATGAAATAGATAACTGATCTCGACTCACTAGCATATCAACCGCGCTAGCTAACTGAGCTTCTAACTCTAGACGCGGTAAGCTTTCAATAACACTGGCATCAAGTGCATCAAATATCTGCTTACGCAGTTGTAAATAAATGCGCTGTGCATGTTCCATATCGTCCCCTTACCGTTTTAACCACTGGAAGAATGAAAATGCTGTTTTTTCCGCAACTTTCTCTCCCATCAATAAGGCAACTAACGTTTGCAGTCCGTATTTCATTTCAGAACGTGATTCACTAAGCAACTCACCTTGAAGTAGGTATTGATTAGCTTTGAAATCAAACACTAAATTCGCGTCTGCCTCTCGACCAAAATACTTAACTACATCCGCCTCACTAATTGACGCTGCGTTATGTGGTCGAGAGCGGTTCATTACCGTCAGTACGACAAGGTTGGGATAATGCACATCGATTTCAGAACGAATTCGATTCAGCTCTCTTAATGACGATACTGTTGCATCAAATACCAAGACTAAAGCATCTAGTTTCCCCACCGCTTGTCTAAACTCTTCATTGGTTGTCGCAGTGTGAGAATAGTCTTCCACGACAAAAGCATGACTTGAAATCATCTGCTTCTTTAAAGACTGGGTGTATTGGAATAACTCATCACGGCCAAACTCATCTGATTCCACCGCAAGAAGTGACAAATTTTTTTCAATATTTTGTACCAAGCTTGTCGCGATATCATTATCCACTCCTGTAGTAAGGGTGCCTTTTTGAACACTGCGCTTAGTAAACTTCTTAAGCCCTAACATCACGTCAATATTGCTGCCAGTGTAGGTATAGTCGACTAGCAAAGTACTCGCATTTTGATGCTTGGCCAAACGGCGAGATATCTCACACGCGACTAGTGAAGTACCGACCCCACCTTTCACGCCCATGACTGCTATTTGCTTGGCTTTACGATTTGTACTCACGCCTTGTTGTGCTGCGTGGTTACGGGAAACGTTGTGATAAAAATCGATCGTTTCCGCTTCACCCGCTGGCCAAAACAAGTAATAGAAACCCAACTGTCTTAAGGCTCGAATGATGGATATGGTATCTTCACCGCCAATAATGATCACTGACACATGAGGAGGTAAGGTATGAGTCAATAACTGAGCATCAGCGACAATATCTTGGCTTTGATTTAATTCAACAAATACCACTTCAACATCTGGGTATTGCTCTAATCTAGTCACATTTGTGTCTTGGCTGGCGAACGAGCTAGGCTCAATCAACCCTTCAAATCTGAACGCTTTTTGGATGAAGTCGCGGCATATCTCGGTTTGGAAAAGCATCGCACAACGATTCTGTTTCTCCGATTTTTTAGGTTCCGCACTGTTTAGTTTATTCACTAAATCAAACATCTGAAATTCTCTAACAGTTAGTAATTAGATTGCTTTGTGCGGGTTGACCATTGACTGCCAACGGCTCGTGTCCACATTGCACCCTAAGCTTCCATTCCCATACTCGCCGACCCGTTCCTGGTGGCAAATTTCTAGTTTGGTCTTATATGTTGTGACTGAAAGACTTAAGTCAAAGCGACTCTCTAGTGGTAACGGATCTGATGCGTTTGAGTTATGCTCATTTGGGCTATAACCTATTTGACTGTATTCAATCTGACTCGACATAACACCAGCTTGGATTAACTGGCTCACAACCTCTTTATAAAGCGCCTGACTCCCGTTCCCTTTGGTGTGTATTTGCCATTGCGCAGCCTTTACATTTTTAGGGTAATCCAAGATAAACTCATTCACTTTTCTGGCCACTAACTCGGGTTGGTCAGAGCGTAGTTTAAGTTGATAAGTCACGGGAAAAACTTCAATTTCCGTTCCGCGAGGCTCCGAGATACGGTCGACACACCCTGTAATAATGACGGCGGTAAACAAAGTAACCATCAATGATTTCATTGGCTAAACCCTCCAGCAGACAAAATTTCATCAGCCCACTTTTGTTGTGATTGTTCATAGTCACTGCCTAATCCAAAAAAGCGCTTAAGCGTGCTGGTCTTTTTCATCGTCGGTAACTGGATCTGCTCCGCTTTAACTGGTTGAACTAAATTAACGGTCGCGACAATGACTAACTCGGTTTTATTACGCTCGGTTCCTGTATGGCGAAACAAAGCACCGATGATGGGTATGTCACCAATATAGGGAATTCGAGTCAGTGACTCTTTCTCTTCACTGTTCAGCAACCCACCAAGAACGAAGCTTTGTCCATCCCCAAGCTCCACTGTGGTTTGGGCGCGTCGTGTTCTCAACGCTGGTAAATCAAAATTGTCACTGCTGTAGCTACCATCTAGGGAGCTAACCTCTGGTGTCAGTGCGAGCTTAATTTTGTCATCTCGAAGCACCTTGGCCAGTAATTCCAGTCGCACACCGAATTCCTTATATTCAACGTTGGTTGCACCATCTATAACCGTCACAACGGGCAGTTCTCCACCCACTAAGAAACTCGCTTTCTCACCTGAAATCACCGACAAATTAGGTTCAGCTAGAACTTGACCAACGCTATCGGTACCTAAAGCTGAAATAACAGAGACAATATCGCTAGCACTAAAATGAGTAAGTTGATCCACGAAGATGCCGGGCGTACCATTGCTGCCCATCTTGATGCCGAAGTCTTGCATAAAAGAGTGTGATACCTCTGCAATGGTCAACTTAACGTTCACCTGCTTAGTCGCTGATATTTCGATATTATTCACGACGCCTGCGTAATTAAGTTGAGTCATAAAACCCACATCAATGTCGTCACTCTCTTCATCACTCATTTGAAAAGAGGTTGAGTTCGCTGTTTTCCCCAAAAGCTCACCCACCAACTGGTGAATGTTATCCTTTTCCTGTTCATTAGCGACGACACCACTCAGAACAACGTTCTCACCGATGCCTGCTACAAACACTTCCGCATCGGGAAATAACACATCAATTTGTTGCTCTATTTCGCGATAACTTTTATTCACCAACAATAAGCGGTTAAATAATTCACGTCCTTTCGCATCAAATGCGATAAACGAGGCAGATCCTATGTTCTTCCCAAACACCACGACCTTATTACTATCAATCACTTGGTAATCTGCAATATTCTTCCCTGAGATAAAAACAGAAGCGATTTCCCCTCGAATCGAAAAGGTTTTAGCTTCTCCCTGAGCTAAATTAGTCGAGCCTTGAGCCAAAACCTCGAATGGAAGCAGCAGAACCAATACTAAAGTCAACATTGTTGTTTTCATGGTTAACGTCCTACTCAAAACGGTATTCACGAATTCCACCAGTGCCGCCACTGCTTGGAATGATGTCTGAAGAATCAGCTTCTAGATCATCAGAAAATTCCTTACCCAATGACTTGTGCACGGCCACTTCTGCAATCCGCTGTGCCACCGTGAGTTGTGCCAGTTGTTGATTCGTCACTTGTAAGATCAATGTCACCTGAGTCTCTTTTTCCAACGTTAACGTGCTCACTGCTTTTTCTGACGCCACCATATCCAGAACCGATATTTGAGCCAGTAATGGCACCATAGTGAGATGTTGGATATCTGACACCGTATCCTCACTTGATAAGTTCTGATCTGGCGTTGAAAGAACAGATATGTCGACTAAATCTCCGACTGCGATGGTGCCACCTAATACATCTCTTCCCGGTACCGTAACGTTATAAGGCACAAATCCAGGGCGGATCACCGCCTGTAAGTACTGACTGTCTCCGGGAGATGTCAACATATTCGAGTCCACCAGCTCATATGCGGCAATGTCATGCACTGCGAATTGAGGAGCATTCCAATCTAACTCAATGTTTCGATCGA
The DNA here is from genome assembly GCF_041470165.1 of Vibrio sp. 10N.286.46.A8. Classification (NCBI taxonomy): domain Bacteria; kingdom Pseudomonadati; phylum Pseudomonadota; class Gammaproteobacteria; order Vibrionales; family Vibrionaceae; genus Vibrio; species Vibrio sp. 10N.286.46.A8. Next base: position 17,220 of record NZ_JBFRLX010000032.1, on the reverse strand, counting down.
TTCCCAATAGCGCTGCACGAGCTTCAGGCAAGTACTCTATAACGAAGTCGCTACGCTTCAGCTGCTGACCTTTCACTGCCGGGTGAGTGAGTTTCCATACCTTAAAAGTCACTTCTATAATGGGTTCTTCAGGCTGAACGGGGAAAGTATCCATCGGTACATTCACCACACCATAGAGGCCTATAGATATAGCGAGAAACGCTAAGCCAAGAATGATTTTGGAGTTCATGATTCACCTATAACGATGCAGCTATACCTAGTAGGCTTCCTAAACAAATAGGTACCCCATAAGGAACGCCTCTATTTATCCACTCAGAATTACCAGTTGTTTTTCCTAATACCCACTGAGTAATCGCTAGGGTTCCACCTGCAAATAAAATCACATTAACCGCCAACAACATCATATTGGGCGATACCATTAAACTGAATACAGCCAATAATTTACTGTCTCCAGCAGCTATAACATTGAAATAAAATAAAACTGCGCCGACGGCTAACACTATGAAAAAATTATAAAACTGCTCAAACTTTTCGGTTTGACAGATATAAAAAACACCCAAGAGAGCAACAGCTACCACCACTCCATTAGGTATTATTCGGTATCGGATATCTTGATAACTGACGATTGCAGCCATGGTGGCTAAGGGAATTAACCACCACAGTTTATGAGGCATTAATTAACCTACACTTGGCGACGAATTAGCGGCTTCAATATTATTAGTGATGGTTGTGATAGCACCTTCTAAAGCTTCACGAAGAGAGTCGTTAAATACAGCCAATACGATTGCTGACATACACACACCTAGGATTGCGTATTCAATCGCTGTAACACCACGTTGATCATTATTAAAAGATTGAATAAATAGCTGAGTTCTAACAAATAAATTAGTTAACATTCGTTTCTCCAAAAGATAGATAGGTTGTTTTTTCTTCGGAGGAAATAATATTCAGTGCGCTATTTTTGAGCAATCCAAGAGTGACCTTCCTCACATTGCTCTGACATTTGCCGTCGTTCTATTCAGTTTGAGTTCAGTTTAAAGTGAAAAAAGTGATTAAACGGGAGCGGTGAGAAGAGAAGTTTTTTTCGTGTGAGGGCAATTCGTGCTTTGCGCCGCAAAAACATTGCGGTATGTTCAAAGATTACCCACTGTAACCCGCCACGCTCGGGTTCATAAGATTGATCATAATCTACGAATAATAATCACAATGAATTAGGTATACGAAGCAATGCAATTCTCAAAGTTTGGTGAAAAGTTTAATCGATACTCTGGAATCACTCGTTTAATGGATGATTTGAATGATGGCCTGCGCACTCCTGGCGCAATCATGCTCGGTGGTGGTAACCCAGCCGCGATCCCAGCCATGCTCGATTACTTTAACCAAGCCAGTGCCGACATGCTCGCCAGTGGAGAACTCATCGCCGCCCTCGCCAACTACGATGGTCCGCAGGGCAAAGACAGCTTCATCAAATCGTTAGCGGCAATGCTGAAAGAGACCTATGGTTGGGACATCAGCGAGAAGAACATCAGCCTGACTAATGGCAGTCAGAGTGGCTTCTTTTACCTATTCAACCTATTAGCGGGTCAACAGCCAGACGGTTCTCACAAGAAGATATTGTTGCCGATCGCACCAGAATACATCGGCTACGGCGATGCGGGCATTGATGACGATATTTTTATATCTTACCACCCAGAGATCGAACTGCTAGAAAACCGCCAGTTTAAATACCACGTCGATTTTGAACAGCTCAAGGTTGATGACTCGGTTGCCGCTATCTGTGCTTCTCGCCCAACCAACCCAACCGGTAACGTACTGACCGACGAAGAAGTGCGTAAACTGGATAAACTGGCGCGCGAAAACAACATCCCGCTACTGATCGATAATGCCTATGGCCTGCCGTTTCCAAACATCATCTTTGAAGATGTAGAACCGTTCTGGAATGAAAATACGATTCTGTGCATGAGCCTATCTAAGCTTGGTTTACCTGGTGTTCGTTGCGGTATCGTGATTGCGAGCGAAGAAGTAACCCAAGCTCTGACTAACATGAATGGCATTATCAGCTTAGCGCCGAGCAGTGTTGGGCCGGCAATTGCCAACCATATGATTGAAAAAGGCGATTTATTGCGATTGAGCAGTGAAGTAATCAAACCTTTCTATAAAGACAAATCTCTACGTGCGGTTGAGCTTTTACAAGAAGCGATCGATGACCCTCGCTTCCGTATCCACAAGCCTGAAGGTGCGATTTTCTTATGGCTATGGTTTGATGAGCTGCCGATTACCACCATGGAACTGTACGACCGCCTCAAAGCTCGTGGCGTATTGATTGTTCCAGGTGAATATTTCTTTATCGGCCAAGAAGATGAGTGGGATCATGCCCATCAGTGCTTGCGTATGAACTACGTGCAAGATGATGAGGCGATGCAGAAAGGCATTAATATTATTGCAGAAGAAGTGAAAAAAGCTTACTCAGAGCAGTAATAAAAGCTTTTAGCTTACTGTAGACCAAATACAAAAAAGAGCACCGACCTTCTTCAAGGTACTGGTGCTCTTTCACTTCTACTTCCCGAGATTTATTAGCTTAAATGAGCTAATAACGCTTAACCTTCTAGAAGACTATTACCATTAATAGCAATCTTACGCGGTTGCATCGCTTCTGGGATTTCGCGTTCTAGGTCGATGTGAAGAAGACCATTTTCCATGCTTGCACCTACCACTTTTACGTAGTCAGCCAGTTGGAATTTTCGCTCGAAATCGCGCTCTGCAATACCTTGGTATACGAAAGTTTTCTCGGCTTCTGCTTTACGCTCACCTTTAACAATTAGCATGTTCTCTTTTTGAGTAAGGTCTAATTGATCATCTGCAAAACCAGCAACTGCCATAGTAATACGGTAGTTATTCTCGTCTTTTTGCTCGATGTTGTAAGGAGGGTAACCGCCAGAAGAGTTCTTCGATGTGTTCGCTTCCATCATGTTGAATAGACGATCGAAGCCGATTGCGTTGCGGTAAAGTGGAGTGAAATCTACAGTTCTCATAATGCTATCCTTTTAGTAAGCAATAGTCTTAGCTGTAATTTTTACTGAGATCGAACCTGTGAGAGATCCAGTAAACAGCTAAGGGATTCAGTTCGCATTCCACGGGTTTCACCTCGTTTGGCGACAACACTGGGACATGGCAATGAATCAATTTTTAAATTGTGTGCTGCCAAAGTTATCCTCTATTGAGCGATACTCTAGCAACGATTATGAAGGTTCTGTTTCTTCTCTTGTAGAGCAAGACAGTCATCCTCTTCACAACTAGATATGTGGATTGAGCAAATCAGTTTCAAGCGCTTATTTTCAATTATTTTTCCAATCCAATATTTTTCAATCACTTAAAAACAAAAAAGACCGCCATTTCTGACAGTCTTTTCAATAAGATATTGAGTTTTTTGAGACGAAGCTATTTCGTTTTAGTTCAAGGAAGAGGCGCGGAGCATACGAATGTATGTGAGCACCTCTGACACAGAAATTAAGCGAAAGAGCGAAGTATCAAAGATACTAAACGTCTAGGTTAGCTACTTTAAGTGCGTTTTCTTCGATGAAGTTACGACGCGGTTCTACTTGGTCGCCCATCAATGTTGTAAACAACAGATCAGCACCAACAGCATCTTCAATCGTTACTTGCATCATACGACGAGTTTCAGGATCCATTGTCGTTTCCCAAAGTTGATCAGGGTTCATCTCACCTAGACCTTTGTATCGTTGTAGGCTTAGGCCACGACGAGACTCTTTCACTAACCAGTTCAGAGCTTCAACGAAACTAGACACTTCTTGAGTACGCTCGCCACGCTTAATGTAAGCACCTTCTTCAATCAGGCCATCAAGTGCTTCAGAAAGATCCGCTAGCTTGCCAAACTCTTTCGAGTTAATCAGATCAATGCTCAGCACGTGCTCATGAGTTACACCATGAGTACGAACCACAATCTTAGGAACGCTTAAACCTAGCTCTTCGTGCTTTTCAACTTCAAGGCTGTATTGGCTTGCACCCGCTTCTTTACCGTTTAGCTGCTCTACTAGCTGCTTACCCCAAGCTTCAACCACCGCATCATCATGACACTGCTCAGCGGTTAGGCGAGGAACGTAAATCAGTTCGTGAACCAATGCGCGTGGGTAGCGGCGGCTCATACGATCAACGAGCTTGATGCCTGCATTGTATTGCTGAACAAGCTTCTCTAAGCCTTCACCGGCAAACGCAGGTGCTTCAGGATTTACGTGCAGTTCTGCATTGTCTAAAGCCAAAGATACTTGATACTGGTTCATCGCATCTTCATCTTTGATGTACTGCTCTTGCTTACCCTTCTTCACTTTGTAAAGTGGCGGTTGAGCAATGTAGATGTAACCACGTTCAATCAGCTCAGGCATTTGACGGTAGAAGAACGTCAGTAGCAGTGTACGGATGTGAGAACCATCGACATCGGCATCGGTCATGATGATGATGTTGTGGTAACGCAGTTTATCTGGGTTGTATTCATCACGGCCAATACCACAACCAAGGGCTGTGATTAGCGTTGCGACTTCTTGAGAAGACAGCATTTTATCGAAACGCGCTTTCTCTACGTTAAGGATTTTACCTTTAAGCGGTAGGATTGCTTGGTTCTTACGGTTACGCCCCTGCTTGGCTGATCCGCCAGCAGAGTCTCCTTCCACAATGTATAGTTCAGACTGAGCAGGATCTTTTTCCTGACAGTCAGCTAGTTTACCTGGAAGACCCGCTAAATCTAATGCGCCTTTACGACGAGTCATCTCACGAGCTTTACGCGCTGCATCACGAGCACGCGCTGCATCGATAATTTTAGAACAAACGATTTTCGCTTCACCTGGGTTCTCAATTAGGAACTCAGATAGCTTCTCACCCATCGTAGACTCAACGGCAGACTTCACTTCTGAAGAAACCAGCTTGTCTTTCGTTTGGCTTGAGAACTTAGGATCTGGCACTTTCACCGAAACAATCGCCGTCAAACCTTCACGAGCATCATCACCTGATGTTGAAGTCTTCGCTTTCTTCGAGAAGCCTTCTTTATCCATGAAGCTGTTCAGAGTACGCGTTAGTGCAGCACGGAAACCCGCTAAGTGAGCACCACCATCGCGTTGAGGGATGTTGTTAGTGAAACAGTAGATGTTTTCTTGGTAACCATCGTTCCACTGCATTGCAACTTCAACGGTAATGCCGTCATCACGCTCTGAATCAAAGTGGAAAATCTTTTGGATGATTGGTGTTTTATTGGTATTAAGGTGTTCAACAAACGCTTGGATACCGCCTTCGTATTCGAAGTGATCCATTTTGTCTTCTTCACGCTTATCAATTAGCTTAATTGATACACCTGAGTTCAAGAATGATAGCTCACGTAGACGCTTAGCTAAAATGTCGTAATGGAACTCGATGTTAGTGAAGGTTTCTTCACTCGGCCAGAAACGAATCTCTGTACCGGTTTTATCCGTATCACCGATAACCGCTAGTGGCGCTTGAGGCTCACCGTGGCTGTAGGTTTGAGTGTGGATTTTTCCACCGCGGTGGATAGTAAGAGTAACTTGCTTAGAAAGTGCGTTAACTACTGAAACACCAACACCGTGCAGACCACCAGATACCTTGTACGAGTTATCATCGAACTTACCACCAGCGTGAAGAACCGTCATGATTACTTCTGCTGCTGATACTTTTTCTTCTGGGTGCAATTCTGTTGGAATACCACGGCCGTCATCGCTTACAGACACTGAGCTATCTTCATGGATAGTTACAATGATGTCATTACAGTGACCAGCTAGCGCTTCATCAATAGAGTTATCTACCACCTCAAAAACCATGTGGTGCAGACCGGTACCATCATCCGTGTCGCCAATGTACATTCCAGGACGCTTACGTACCGCATCCAGACCCTTCAGTACTTTAATACTCGATGAATCGTAATTATCTGACATAGTTACTCTCTGACTAATTATCCTTGCTCTATTTTGCCATGTTCCACATGAAACATCCTGCTATTTTCGTCATGCATATCTGCAATCTGATCAGCGGTAATAGAGCTTACAAAAACTTGAGCCTGGGTCGCCTTTAAACACTCAGCAAGACGTGCTCGGCGTTGGCTATCTAATTCGGAAGCAAAGTCATCTATCAAATAGATGCACTGCTTACCTGTCATTTGAGTGAGGTGTTGCCCTTGTGCTACTCGCAGCGCGCACACCATCAACTTCAATTGACCTCGTGACAAGACATCTTCCACTGGAGTGCCGTTCACTTTTATCTTCAGATCCGCTTTGTTTGGCCCACTAAAGGTGTAACCAAGCTGCTGATCCCTTTCAAAATTCTTTTCTAAAATCTCGGCGTATGGGGTGTCTTTGTCCCAACCACGATAATAGTTAATCTTTATCTCAAACTCAGGAAGGAAGGTCGCACAGATTTCTTCGGCGACTTCTTTAAGCTGTTCAACGTAAGTGGCACGCCACTGGCTGATACTTTCCGCTAAACGGGCCAATTCTTGGTCCCAATAGCTCAGTTCTCGATAGTGTGTTGCCGTTTTCAATAATGCATTACGCTGCTTATTGAGGCGCTTTACCCTGCCCCAAGCATCATAAAAGCCCGACTCACTGTGGAATACTCCCCAATCAATAAATGCGCGGCGATGCTTAGGTCCATCGGTTAGTAAATCAAACCCTTCCGGGTGAATCAACTGCAAAGGTAAAACCTGAGCTAACTGAGCCAATTTTTGCCCAGTTTGACCGCTTATTTTAACCTCTGTTGTGCCATCGCGCTGCTTATTAATGCCAATTGGCAGCTCAAATTGATCCGAGGTCATAAAACGGCCATGTACAAACAGCTCACTGCACTCGTTTTGTATGATACGGCCGGTGAGTGAACTCTTAAATGAGCGACCATGTCCGAGCAGATATACCGCTTCAAGGACACTGGTTTTTCCGCTCCCGTTAGCCCCTATAAGAAAGTTAAAGCCTGATGACGGTTGAATGTCACAGGCTTCTATATTTCTAAACTGCTTAACGATTAAGCGCGATAAAGGCATAACGTCTTCATATTAATCTTCAATCACGACTCGATAGGTAAACGTTGTTGATCAGTAAACATCACAAACAACGCTTATAAGCGAATAGGCATAACAACGTACATCGCGCTGTCGTCTTGTGCGTTCTCGATAAGAGCACTCGCATTGGCGTCTGACATTGAGATGCGAACTTGCTCACAACGTAGTGTGTTCAGAACATCCAACACGTAGCTTACGTTGAAACCAATCTCTAGTGCATCACCATCAAAGGTTACGTCTAGCACTTCTTCCGCTTCTTCTTGCTCTGGGTTGTTCGCGGTAATACGCATCTCGCTATCTACAAGATTAACGCGAACACCACGGAATTTTTCATTCGACAGAATCGCAGCACGAGAAAATGCTGAACGTAATTCATCACAACCAGCTTCAAGTGTCTTGGTAGTATTTTGCGGCATTACGCGGCGATAATCAGGGAAACGACCATCAACCAGCTTAGAAGTGAAGACATAGTTGTTCACTTCAGCACGCACATTAGAGTTACCAATCTGCAGCGTTACCGGTTGCTCTGGTGCATCCAGTAGCTTCACTAACTCTTGCACACCTTTACGAGGAACAATGATCTGCTTCTGAGCAAAATCGGCACCCAATTGTGCTTGAGATACCGCCATACGGTGACCATCAGTTGCGACACTTCGTAGGATTGAACCTTCAATCTCAAACAACATACCGTTGAGGTAATAACGAACATCTTGGTTCGCCATTGAGAATTGGGTTTTCTCGATAAGACCGCGTAGCTCAGCTTGTGTCACTGACACTTCAACTTCACTGCTCCAGTCTTCAATGTTTGGAAAATCTGCCGCAGGTAATGTTGCTAATGAGAAGCGGCTACGACCAGAACGAACCTGAATACGGTCGCCATCCAATACCACAGTGATCACTGAGCTGTCTGGCAAGCCACGACAGATATCTAGGAATTTACGTGAAGGTACAGTAATGCTGCCCGCTTCGAAATCACCTTCAAGCGTTACACGGCTGATCAGTTCAACTTCTAGATCCGTTGCTGTCATCGACAACACGTTATCTTCTACTTTAATCAGTAGATTTCCTAGAATTGGAAGCGTTGGCCTGCCACCGAGTGCGCCAGATACTTGTTGTAATGGCTTAATCAGGTGACTACGTTCAATGGTAAATTTCATATCTTGCTCTTACGGTCTAAATGGCACTGCGTAATAGTACGTGGCCAAGATTCTGCTTATTAAGGTTAAGAATACTGTGTATTAAGAAGAAAGGGTACGAATCAAGTTCGAATAATCTTCTTTAATGTCGTGGCTCTCTTCACGCAACTGAGCAATCTTACGACAAGCATGCAGTACGGTCGTGTGGTCACGGCCACCGAATGCATCGCCAATCTCAGGCAAGCTGTGGTTAGTTAATTCTTTAGCCAGTGCCATCGCCAGTTGGCGTGGACGAGCAACAGAACGAGAACGACGTTTAGATAATAGATCAGCAACTTTGATTTTGTAGTATTCAGCGACTGTCTTTTGAATATTATCAATAGTGACCAGTTTTTCTTGCAAGGCAAGTAAGTCACGCAGTGCTTCACGCACGAAATCGATCGTGATCGGACGGCCAGTGAAGTTTGCATTCGCAATAACACGGTTCAATGCGCCTTCTAGCTCACGAACGTTAGAGCGTAAACGCTTAGCAATAAAGAATGCCACTTCATCCGCAAGGTGAATTTGGTGGTCTTCGGCTTTCTTCATTAAGATCGCAACACGAGTCTCAAGCTCAGGAGGCTCAATCGCTACCGTCAAACCCCAGCCGAAGCGAGATTTAAGACGATCCTCTACCCCGTTGATCTCTTTTGGATAACGGTCAGAGGTTAGGATGATCTGTTGGTTGCCTTCAAGCAGCGCATTAAAGGTATGGAAGAACTCTTCTTGAGAGCGCTCTTTATTTGCGAAAAATTGGATATCATCGATAAGCAAAGCATCAACACTACGGTAGTAGCGCTTAAATTCTTCAATCGCGTTATTTTGTAACGCCTTCACCATATCCTGAACAAAACGCTCAGAATGCATGTAAACCACTTTCGCATTCGGCTTATTATCAACAATGGCATTACCCACCGCATGCAACAAGTGTGTCTTACCTAAACCGGTGCCACCGTATAAAAACAACGGGTTATAGGCTGTTCCTGGATTATCAGAAACCTGACGTGCCGCCGCTAAACCCAATTGGTTTGATTTACCCTCAACAAAGTTATTGAACTTATGTTTTGGGTTTACGTTTGAACGGTGGTTAAGATCAACCGCTACAGGCTCTTCATCACGCCAGATATTGTGAACAGGCTTACGAGCTTGTAACTGCGCAGGTGCTGACGATTCAGCGGCCACATCAGCGGCTGTGCGGGTACGAGCTGGGGCGATAGTCTCAGATTTTGGAGCCGTAACTCGTTTGTTCCCAATTTCAAAATGAAGATGCGGGATATCATTACCACAATATTCTTGTAGCAAACGGTTAATGCTATTTAGGTACTTATCGCGCACCCAATCGAGTACAAATCGGTTTGGTGCAAATAGAGTTAGAGTATTACCATTGAGCTCCGCTTGTAACGGACGTACCCACATACTGAATTCTGTAGCTGGTAACTCTTCTTGAAGCTGTTGCAAGCATTGCAACCAAAGCGAAGATGACACGGTGCCCCACTCTATTTAAGTTATATGAAATGACCGTTAATTTTACCTGTTGATAAGTCAGATCACCAGCAATTGATCACAGATCCAGTGAATAAGATCCAAGTTATTCACAATAAATTTGTAAATAATCGGTGGATCCACACATCTTGCCCCAAATTTACTCACACAATGATCCACTTATGCCCGGATCCTTGCTAGTTATCCCCAAATCGAGAATGCGATCTGGTTATGGTTAATAACATCTGGTTATTTATTCTATTGAGCATTTTCCCAGTAACATCCAACCCTATAAATATAAGGAGTTACCAAATGAATAACTGGATTAAGGCTGCAATTGCGGCTATCGCACTCTCTGCTGCTACTGTTCAAGCCGCGACTGAAGTTAAAGTCGGCATGTCTGGTCGCTACTTCCCGTTTACGTTCGTTAAACAAGACCAACTACAAGGTTTTGAAGTGGATTTATGGGATGAGATCGGTAAGCGTAACGATTACAAGGTTGAATACGTAACGGCAAACTTCTCTGGTCTGTTTGGTCTTCTTGAAACGGGTCGTATCGATACCATTTCAAACCAAATTACAATGACGGATGCACGTAAAGCGAAATACCTATTCGCAGACCCATACGTAGTAGACGGTGCACAAATTACCGTTCGTAAAGGTAATGACAGCATTAAGGGTATCGAAGACCTTGATGGCAAGACGGTTGCGGTAAACCTAGGTTCAAACTTTGAACAACTGCTTCGCAGCTACGATAAAGATGGCAAGATCAATGTTAAAACCTACGATACAGGTATTGAGCATGATGTCGCTCTTGGTCGTGCCGATGCATTCGTAATGGATCGCCTATCAGCACTAGAGCTTATCAAGAAGACGGGTCTACCATTACAGCTAGCAGGTCAGCCATTCGAAACCATTGAAAACGCTTGGCCTTTCGTGGACAACGACAACGGTAAAAAACTGCAAGCAGAAGTAAACCAAGCATTAGCAGCAATGCGCGCAGATGGTACGCTAGAAAGTATCTCTCAGAAATGGTTTGGTGCGGACATTACTCAGAAGTAATCACTCACTATCTCCATTCGAGGCCCACTGCTTTACACGGCGGTGGGCTTTTTGCTTTTGTGCACTGATTAATAGCCTGATAGAACAGTATTTCCAAATAGAACAACACTTCCAATATTAATACGAGATAGATTATGGGATTTGACTTTAATTACATGCTAGAGCTGTTGCCAATACTACTGAAGTATTTAGGCACCACGATGGAGATGGCGACTTGGGGCTTGTTCTTTGCTCTGATCCTGTCTCTGATACTGGCGAATATTCGTGTATTCAAAATCCCAGTACTCGACCAACTGAGCCAGCTGTACATTAGCTTCTTTCGAGGCACACCTCTGTTGGTACAGCTTTTCCTCCTTTATTACGGCTTACCACAAGTATTCCCTTGGATGGTTGGGTTGGATGCTTTCAGCGCCGCTGTAATTGGCTTAACCCTGCACTTTGCCGCGTATATGGCAGAAAGTATTCGTGCCGCGATTATCGGTATTGATCGTAGCCAGATGGAAGCCAGCCTCTCAGTCGGTATGACAACCAGTCAAGCGATGCGCCGAGTGATCTTGCCGCAAGCAACCCGCGTAGCACTGCCTTCTTTAATGAACTATTTCATCGACATGATCAAGTCGACTTCACTTGCATTCACCTTAGGTGTCGCCGAAATCATGGCTAAAGCTCAGATGGAAGCTTCTTCAAGTTTCCGCTTCTTCGAGGCTTTCTTAGCAGTCGCGCTGATTTACTGGGGTGTAGTGGTTATCCTCACTCGTATTCAAATTTGGGCCGAAGTGAAACTGAATAAGGCGTATGTACGATGATCAAATTACAAAATATCCACAAGCAGTTTGGTGACACCGAAGTTTTGAAAGGGATCGACCTAGAAATCAAACAAGGTGAGATAATTGTCATCATAGGTTCAAGTGGTACGGGTAAGTCTACCCTGCTGCGTTGTGTGAATTTTCTAGAGCAAGCCGATCAAGGCATTATTTCGATTGATGATATTAAGGTTGATGCTCAGAAACACACCAAAGCAGAGGTGCTTGCACTGCGTCGTAAGACTGGTTTTGTATTCCAAAACTATGCACTATTTGCTCACCAAACCGCGAGACAGAATATAGCTGAAGGTTTGATTACCGTTCGTGGTTGGAAAAAGAAGCAAGCCCATGAAAAAGCACAACAAATACTCGACGACATTGGCTTAGGAGAGAAAGCTGATAGCTACCCAGCCGCGCTCTCTGGTGGCCAGCAGCAACGGGTTGGTATTGGCCGTGCAATGGCTCTACAACCAGAGCTTTTACTGTTTGATGAGCCGACTTCAGCGCTTGATCCTGAATGGGTTGGCGAAGTGCTTAACCTAATGAAAAAACTAGCAAATCAGCATCAAACCATGCTGGTGGTTACTCACGAAATGCAGTTCGCTAGAGAGGTCGCAGACCGAGTGATCTTCATGGCTGATGGCCACATTGTCGAACAGGGATCTCCACAGGATATTTTTGGTAATCCACAGGATCCTAAATTAAAGAAATTCTTAAATAAGGTCGGGATCGACGAAGGATCCTTGTGATTTTAGTTATTCTACGTATAATCCCCCGACCGGAATTTTAGTTAACCCAATCATTGACACTTTTTGTGACAGTGATTACAATTCCGCCTCTTTGTTGAGAGGCGTCGGTTTTCCTTTCTTATATAAAGAAGAGAAAAAATGCCCACGCCGGGTTTAACAAAAACCTAAAACTACTGATCAGTAAGGTAATTACAATGAAACGCACTTTTCAACCTACAGTTCTAAAGCGTAAGCGTACACACGGTTTCCGTGCTCGCATGGCTACTAAGAACGGTCGCGCAACAATCAATGCACGTCGTGCAAAAGGCCGTAAGCGTCTTTCTAAGTAATCTTTGATTATTTTGAATAAGCTAGCCTTCGGTCGGGAGTTACGCTTGTTAACTCCCGAACATTATCAGAATGTCTTCAAGCAAGCTCATCGAGCAGGCTCCCCTCATTTCACCATCATTGCCCGAAATAACTCTCTTTCAAATCCTCGCCTTGGATTAGCCGTTCCGAAAAAGCAGATTAAAACCGCCGTGGGTCGTAATCGATTCAAGCGTCTTACTCGTGAAAGCTTTCGTAACACTCAACACAAACTTCCTAACAAAGATTATGTTGTAATCGCTAAGAAGAGCGCGCAAGATTTAAGCAATGAAGAAATGTTCAAGCTACTCGACAAATTATGGCTTCGCCTGTCTCGCCCTTCGCGTGGATAGCGCTAATACCCATCTATTTTTATAGATGGTTTATTAGTCCACTCATCGGCCCACGCTGCCGATTTACTCCAACCTGCTCTTTATATGCGATAGAAGCGTTGAAAGCTCACGGTTTTGTAAAAGGGTGTTGGTTATCAGGCAAACGTCTATTAAAATGCCATCCTTTGAACGAAGGGGGCTTTGACCCCGTTCCACCAGTCCAAAAACAAGACAGAGATAAATAACGATGGATTCTCAACGTAATATCCTGTTAATCGCATTGGCTTTGGTTTCTTTCCTACTGTTCCAACAATGGAACGTAGCTCAGAACCCAGCTCCACAAGCGGTTGAGCAGGCACAATCTGGCAGCACCCTACCAGCGCCATCTTATGCAGATGATCTAGACCCGGCTCCTGGTCAAGTTGCTTCTGCTAAAACTATCACAGTAACAACTGATGTTCTGACTCTGTCAATTGATACGGTTGGTGGTGATGTCGTTACAGCAAACCTAAACGATTACTCTGCTGAGTTCGATTCTGAAGATACTTTTGTTCTTCTTAAAAACGAGCCTGGTCACCAATTTATCGCTCAAAGCGGTCTAGTGGGTCCTCAAGGTATCGATTTAAGCAGCACTAACCGCCCTAGCTACACGGTTTCAGCAGACAGCTTCACGTTGGCTGAAGGTCAAGATGAACTACGCATCCCAATGACTTACCAAGCAAACGGCCTGGATTACACAAAAACATTCGTCCTTAAGCGCGACAGCTACGCGATTGACGTTGAATACGATGTAGTCAACAACTCTGGCAATAACGCAACATTCGGCATGTACGCTCACCTACGTCAAAACGTTATGGATGACGGTGGTAGCCTAACAATGCCAACTTACCGTGGTGGTGCTTACTCTACGGAAGATACGCGTTACAAAAAATACAGCTTCGACGACATGCAAGATCGCAACCTTTCTCTTAACCTAGCAAACGGTCAAGGTTGGGCAGCGATGATTCAACACTACTTTGCAAGTGCTTGGATTCCACGCGACGAAGCAGGCAGCAACCTTTACACTCGTGTAATTGGTAACCTTGGCGACATCGGTGTTCGCATGCCGAACAAAACCATCGCTACTGGCGACGAAGCAAGCTTCAAAGCAACGCTTTGGGTTGGTCCTAAACTTCAAGACCAAATGGCTGCTGTTGCACCAAACCTAGACCTAGTAGTTGACTACGGTTGGTTATGGTTCATTGCTAAACCACTTCATACTCTGCTTTCATTTATTCAAGGCATCGTTGTGAACTGGGGTCTGGCAATCATCTGTCTAACTTTCATCGTTCGTGGTGCTATGTACCCACTAACGAAAGCTCAGTACACGTCTATGGCGAAAATGCGTATGCTTCAGCCTAAGCTGACTGCAATGCGTGAGCGTATTGGCGACGACCGTCAACGCATGAGCCAAGAAATGATGGAGCTTTACAAGAAAGAGAAAGTAAACCCACTAGGTGGCTGTTTACCTATCCTTCTTCAAATGCCTATCTTCATTTCGCTATACTGGGCACTAATGGAGTCTGTTGAACTGCGTCACTCACCGTTCTTCGGTTGGATTACTGACCTTTCAGCACAAGACCCATACTACATTTTGCCACTTCTGATGGGTGCTTCAATGTTCCTAATCCAGAAGATGAGCCCGACAACTGTAACGGATCCAATGCAGCAGAAGATCATGACCTTTATGCCGGTTATGTTCACATTCTTCTTCCTGTTCTTCCCTTCAGGTCTGGTTCTTTACTGGCTAGTATCGAACATCGTAACTCTAATTCAGCAAACGCTTATCTACCGCGCACTGGAAAAGAAAGGCTTACATTCTAAGTAAGTTCGATAATAGAAAGAGATAAAGAAAGGCGACCAAAAGGTCGCCTTTTTGTTTTTAGCTGATTACAATTCAGCTAATTGATTAATCGTGAACGCCCTCTTTGGCTTTCACATGCTAGCAGGCACACCTATGACTACAGATACGATTGTTGCTCAAGCGACCGCGCCAGGCCGTGGTGGCGTCGGTATTATCCGCGTTTCCGGCCCATTGGCGACTCAGGTTGCCCTAGAAGTAACAGGAAAAACACTTAAGCCTCGCTACGCTGAGTACCTGCCGTTTAAATCTCACGATGGCATCGAACTCGACCAAGGTATCGCGCTTTTCTTCCCTAACCCGCATTCGTTTACTGGCGAAGACGTGTTAGAGCTGCAAGGCCACGGCGGTCCGGTGGTGATGGATATGCTAATCAAACGAATCCTCGCGATCTCAGGCGTGCGAGCTGCGCGTCCAGGTGAGTTTTCAGAGCGTGCCTTCTTAAACGACAAGATGGATTTAACTCAAGCCGAAGCGATTGCTGACCTGATTGACGCAAGCTCAGAAGAAGCTGCGAAATCTGCACTACAATCCCTGCAAGGTGAATTCTCTAAGCGTATTAATACACTGGTAGATTCCCTGATTTACCTAAGAATCTACGTTGAAGCGGCTATCGACTTCCCTGAAGAAGAAATTGATTTCCTTGCTGACGGTAAAGTAAGTGCTGACTTACAGGCTATCATCGACAATCTCGAAGCTGTGCGCCAAGAAGCCAATCAAGGTGCCATCATGCGTGAAGGTATGAAAGTCGTGATTGCAGGTCGCC
Source organism: Vibrio sp. 10N.286.46.A8 (assembly GCF_041470165.1). Lineage (NCBI taxonomy): Bacteria > Pseudomonadati > Pseudomonadota > Gammaproteobacteria > Vibrionales > Vibrionaceae > Vibrio > Vibrio sp. 10N.286.46.A8. The sequence goes on along the minus strand of NZ_JBFRLX010000032.1, from coordinate 1,537 downwards.
CAAATGCGGGTAAATCGAGCCTATTAAATGCATTGTCAGGCAAAGAATCTGCCATTGTGACTGATATTGCCGGCACTACGCGTGATGTACTGCGTGAACATATCCATATTGATGGCATGCCACTGCATATTATTGATACCGCAGGCCTACGTGAGGCCTCTGATGAAGTAGAAAAAATCGGTATTGAACGTGCTTGGGAAGAAATAGCTCAGGCAGACCGAGTTTTATTTATGGTTGATGGCACAACAACAGACGCAACAGACCCGAAAGATATCTGGCCAGATTTCGTTGATCGTCTACCAGACAACATCGGAATGACGGTAATTCGTAATAAAGCGGATCAAACCAGTGAAGAGTTAGGCATTTGTCATGTTAACGATCCAACCCTGATTCGCTTATCAGCCAAAACCGGCCAAGGTGTCGATGCTCTGCGTAGTCATCTAAAGGATTGTATGGGCTTTGCTGGTGGTCATGAAGGTGGCTTTATGGCACGTCGTCGTCACTTAGATGCCCTAGAACGTGCATCAGAACACCTAGATATCGGCCAACAGCAGCTTGAAGGCTACATGGCAGGTGAGATTTTAGCGGAAGAACTTCGAATTACTCAGCAGCACCTCAATGAGATCACGGGTGAGTTCAGTTCAGACGATCTTTTAGGTCGCATCTTTTCTTCATTCTGTATTGGTAAATAACCTTAAAAGGCCGGCTCATGCTGGCCTTCTTCTTTAGTAAGGACAGCTTAATGATCCACATTATTACAGGCAGCACCTTAGGTGGTGCAGAGTACGTTGGCGATCACCTTAATGATCTTCTTGAAGAGCAAGGTCATGAAATAACCCTCCATAATCAGCCTGAATACGATGATATCCCCCAACAAGGCTTTTGGTTGTTGGTCACTTCAACTCATGGTGCCGGTGAATTTCCAGATAATATTAAGCCGTTTATCGACGCATTGACCCAGCAATCTCCAGATTTAAGCCAGGTTCGCTTTGCTGTAGTGGCGCTTGGAGATTCGAGCTACGATACCTTCTGTTTGGCAGGTAAATCAGTCCACAGCCAACTAAAAGAGCTCGGTGCTCAAGCGATTTCTGGCTGTTTTACCATCGATGTTCTTGAAACACCGGTCCCAGAAGATGCTGCAGAGGAATGGTTTAACGATCATAGTGACCAGTTTTAACACCCCAATCTTCTAAAAAGCGGCTTATGCCGCTTTTTTTGTCTCTGAAAATCGTGATTGTGAATAACTTTTTTGAAAATAAATCGAAATACATGTCCTTTTTTTTCAATTTTCTCTGTGGATAAGATCATACATATACGGTGATCAACCTATAGTTATCCAAATAACAACTTTCTAGGTAATTCCCCCTTGTGCATAAGTAGCCATTTTGATCCCAGCTAATCCTCATTATGATCAAAGTTAGATCACACCCTTTGATCCAAAAAAGATCCATGATCTTGTTGATCATTTTCTACTTATCCACAGATACCCTCGATCCTAATAATAGATCTAATAAAAGATCTCTCTAAAGATCTTATC
>NZ_JBFRLX010000031.1:0-36231 GCF_041470165.1 Vibrio sp. 10N.286.46.A8 | reverse complement strand
AAAGCTTTCTCTAATGTTAATAATTCTAAAGCTTTTTTGAGAATAGTTGATAATATGATAAATTTAGGACATAAGTCTTATCCGGATCATGTTGTATCTAGCATAAATAACTGCACTATAGTTCCTGGGTATAACCAAAATAATATTGATGATTTTTTTGAATCTATCGATGTGTTGTTATTCCCCTCAAGATGTAAAGAAAGCTTTGGTCTTACCGTCAGGGAGGCTATTGCTAGAAATGTTTGGGTTATTACTACTGATTCCGGTGGTGTTACAGAGTGTATTATTGAAGGAGAAAATGGGAATGTTATTCCATTTTCTTCTGATTCAAAGAAGTTAGAGAATGCAATAAATAATGTTATCACCCATTATGAGACGCTGAAGCTTGGAGATGATATTGACTTGCCTAAAGATTCAATCGCATATTTTAATGATCAAGTAGATAATCTTGATGGAATATACAAATTATACCTTTAATAATAAATGATCTGGTTGGGTTGAATTATATAATTTTTAACCCACTCCTTAATTGAGAAATTGTCGTCATTTTATTTTTCGGTTGTTATTAGTTGTGGTTATAATCAGTGTTTAAAATTAAATGATGATAAATTTATGCTTGAAAACAAAAAAGAAGTTTCTGCGATAATTATTACGTTCAATCCCGTCCAAGAAGAACTTAAGTTATTAGTCGACAAATTGAAGCTACAAGTTTCGAAAATTTATATAATTGATAATAATTCCTCTGTGCCAATAGATATAGATGACTCTGAACAAGTCGAAGTGACATTTTTATCGGACAACATGGGGATTGCATATGCTCAAAATATTGGTATTAACAAGGCATTAAATGAGGGTTTTATTGACTTTATTTTGTTTGATCAAGACAGTGTTCCATCTGAATCAATGGTAAAAGAGTTGTTTATAGCTCGACAAGCAGCTCAATTTGAAGGTCAAAGAGTTGCAGCCGTTGGTCCTGTTCATATAGATCAAGATACATTTTCTGAATGTTTGTTTATTCGTACATCTAGGTATAGTGTCAATAGGTTCTTGTCGAGTGATAGAAGTGAAAATACCTTTTCTCCATGTGACTTTCTGATAGCTTCTGGTTGCCTTATTTCAAAGGCTACGCTTGATGATATTGGTTATATGGAAGAGGGGCTATTCATTGATTGTGTTGATATTGAATGGGGATTTAGAGCGAAGAGTAAAAATTATGTTTGTATCGCTGCATTTAATGCGAAAATGTATCATAAGGTTGGCGGTGCTCCGTTGAAAGTTTTAGGTCAAAGCCTTACAACTCATTCCCCAGTACGTCATTATTACTATTATCGTAATTTTTGCCGTTTGCTACAAAGGGCATACATACCATTGAGTTGGAAAGTTTACACTCTTATAAGATCAAGCTTACAAGCACTCATTTTTTGTGTATTTCTCAAACCTAGGTTTATGCAATTTAGATGTATTATAAAAGGGGTTTTTCACGGTCTAACTAATCGAAGTGGCAAGTATGAGTAAAAAGATCGTTTACGTAATAAATGTTGATTGGTATTTTCGTCTTCATTGGTTGGAACGTGCAGAGTACTTCAAATCTTTGGGGTTTGAGATACATATTGTTAGCAACTTTTCAAATGACGATATTAAACATGAATTGGTTTCTAGGGGATTTATTTGCCATCAATTGTCGGTCAAAAGAAAAAGTGTTAATTTTTTTCGAGAGGTTTTTAGCGTTTATAATCTTAAGAAAATATTAGATGATATTCAACCTGAATTAATACATTGTGTAACAATTAAGCCTAACATATATACGGGATTGTTAAATAGAGTATTTTTTCATAAACCGATAATATATAGTGTGACGGGGTTAGGTGCAGTTTTTAGTTCTAACTCGATTAAATTTAATCTATTGAAACATATCATCACTACACTCTATAAGTGTATATCTATTTCTAAATCACGTTTCATTTTTGAAAATGGTGAAGATTATAAATTATTTGATGAAATTGGTGTGTTAAAATTCGAAAATGGTCGAGTTATCAAAGGTGCTGGAATTGATCTAGATCGCTTTTGTCCTTCAATGTCACCTCTAAATAAGAATGTATTATTCGGAGCTAGACTTTTGAACGAAAAAGGGTTGGCCTGCTTAGTCGAAGCAAAGCAGATTTTAGAAAACCAAGGTGTTGAATTTACGCTTAATGTTGCGGGAATTATTGATAGCGACGTTGCTTCTGCTATTCCTCTTTACCAGGTAGAGGCTTGGGCAAGCTCTGGTGATATTAATTGGTTAGGTAACGTGCAAAATATGCCTAAGCTAATAAAAGAAAACGATATAGTATGTTTGCCTACTACATATGGTGAAGGTGTCCCTCGAATCTTAATCGAGGCGGCCTCTTGCCAAAGAGCGATAATCACAACCGATGTCGTTGGTTGTCGTGAAATCGTATCTCATAATGTTAACGGTTTACTGGCGCAACCTGAAGATGCAATTTCACTTGCTAACTGTTTACGGGCATTGCTTGAGAGTGATGAAAAAATTCTTGAATTTGGCATTAAGGGGCGTCAGAAAGTTGAAACAGAGTTTTCTCAAGAAATGGTATTTGAAAAAACTCTAAGAGTTTACGATGAACTTGGTGTTATTCGTTAGTATTGGGTTTATACCCAGTTGGTGCATCCAATAGAATCCTCATAATGCATTCTTCATCAAAGTTATGGCAACATCCATCGAGTTGTTCCAAAAGTGGCTGCATTTCACTCCAATTCAACATTAGTTCTCTGGCTGTCATTATTTTTTGATGGCCGCTGCCTTCCACATTATCCCCAATCAAAAGCTCTTCATAGAGCTTTTCTCCTGGGCGTAAACCTGTGAATTTTATAGAGATATCGCCTTCTTGAGAGTCGCCTTCTACATTCTCTTGCATACCCATCAAATGAATCATGCGTTTTGCTAGGTCAAGTATTTTGACTGGCTCCCCCATATCAAGCACAAAAACTTGGCCATTGTGCCCCATAGCTCCCGCTTGGATAACTAATTGTGCCGCTTCTGGTATCAACATGAAGTACCGAATGATGTCAGGGTGAGTGACTGTTACAGGACCGCCACATTTAATTTGCTTTTTAAATAATGGAACAACCGAACCTGAAGATCCTAGGACATTGCCAAAGCGTACCATTGTGAAATTGGTGGTGTTTTGCTTATCGGCCAATGCTTGAAGAACCAGCTCAGCCATGCGCTTGGTTGCGCCCATCACGTTAGTTGGTCTTACTGCTTTATCTGTTGAGATGAGAGTGAAGTTTTTTACCCCTGTTTGGATTGAGGCTTCTGCGCAAGCCAGTGTGCCAAACACATTGTTACGTACGCCTTCAACAATATTGTCTTCAACTAAAGGGACATGCTTATAAGCTGCAGCATGATAAACGGATTCAATTCCATGTGCTGCCATAAGTTTTTCTAAGCGGTTTTGTCTCTGAACTGAGCCAAGAGCTGCGACGATTCGAGTCTCGCTTTTTAAGTTTGTTTTTGTCAAATTTAGTTCTTGGTCGATTTTATAGAGGTTGTATTCATTTAGCTCAAACAACACAAGTGTTTTTGGTTTCTGTGACATTATCTGACGACATAGCTCAGAACCGATAGACCCTCCGGCGCCAGTAACCATCACATTCTTATTAAAAATGTTTTGTGCTAAAAGTTCTTTGTCCGGGTCAACAGCTGCTCTTCCAAGTAGATCTGCAACATCAAGATCTTTCACGTCAGTTGCAGTTGCTTTACCCGCTGCTATATCTTCCACGGATGGTACAGATTGCACTGCGATTGGCCAGTGTGACAACTTTTCAACCAACCTTAAACGCTCACCTTTATTAATGCCATTAATTGCTAACAGGAGCTTTACGGGTTGGTAAAGTGATTGAAGATGTTCAAATTCACTTGGATGATGGACCTTTAGCCCAAACAAAATTTGACCTGATTTTGTTAGGTCATCATCAAGTAAAACTACTGGGTTGTACTCATCACCCTGAATCAGAGCATATGTTAAGTCACGGCCCGTAGCCCCTGCGCCATAAATAAACACATTGGGCTTTTGGCGCTTAAACCAGTGATAATAAATTGAACGGATAAGTATTCTGGGGCCACCTAGCGTCAGGGTAGCTAAGCCAGCATATATAAATGGGACACTTCTAGGGATGAACGACTGGAAAAAAAATCCGCTCATTATTAAAGCTAGGGTCGATATTATAACCCCAAAGAAGATGTTGCCAACGGCTGGTAGCATCATATAGCGTAGAACCGCTCGGTACATTCCTAATTTAACGAAGCTATAAATTGTGATTGAAACAGTAATAAAAAGAGTTATTAGCTCCTCTATTTCGACTGCAAAAAATGCATTTCCAAGCCTTAAGGCAATGGCTAAATAGAGTGAAATCACGATAGCGAAAATATCATAGCCAATACTGATGAAACGCTTGTTCTTGCGTTTGGCATTAAGCAATATATGTATTGGTCTGATCATGGTGTTCCTTAGCGAGCCACTGAGCTTCTTAAGTTTGATAGTTATAGTTTTTAGAATGTATTTTAATGTCGTTGAGTGCGGTAAGCTAGTTGTAATTGATTGTTATGTGTCACTCGGTACGTTTACTGTTAATATTGTTTGTTATTTGTTCTACTTTTAGGCTTTTTGCATTATGAGAATTGTAGTCACAGGCAGCACTGGTTTTGTCGGCTCAAGAGTTGTTGAGTTGGCAAGAGAGCGTGACTGGGCAGTCACTCCGGTTGTGCGTGAGCAAATAGATCCACTAACTAATAGCTTGGTTGTCCCTTCTATTGGCGCTTCTACTGATTGGTCGGGTTCATTCGAAGGTGTCGACTGTGTTGTTCACTGTGCAGCTCGTGTTCATCAAATGAATGAGATCGAACAAGATGCATTGATAGCCTATCGAGATATTAATACACTGGGTACATTGAACTTAGCGAAGCAGGCAGCTGATGCGGGCGTTAAGAGACTTGTCTTTGTTAGCTCGATCAAAGTGAATGGGGAGTTTAGCGAGCCCAATTTACCCTTTGAGCCGAATTTAAATAATACTCCTCAAGACCCTTACAGTTTGAGTAAGTATGAAGCTGAAGTAGAGCTGGCTAAGCTTTCAAAAGATACAGGGTTAGAAGTGGTTATCATCAGGCCGCCATTAGTTTATGGACCTGGCGTAAAAGCGAATTTTTTATCTATGATGCGTTTGATTGATAAAGGCATTCCGTTACCCTTTGGTGCTATAAATAACCAGAGAAGCCTAGTTTATTTGGATAATCTGTCCGATTTGATACTGACGGGTTGTGAACATCCTTTAGCTCCAGGGCATACTTTCTTAACTTCGGATGATCATGATGTATCGACAACTCAATTGATGCGAACTATCGCTCATGCTATGGGGAAATCACCGCGATTAATTCCAATCCCAATGTCTTGGATACAAGTTGGATCGTCAGCTTTAAATAAGAAACACATAGCTCAAAGAATCTGCGGCAACCTTCAGGTTGAGATAGGTTTGACGAAAGAAACCTTGGGATGGAAACCTCCTGTAAGTTTTGAACAAGGAATCCAAAGAACAGTAGAAGCCTATTTGAAGTCGCATTGATGCGTTTTAGGTAGCTTATGGCTTTCTTATTCATAAATTCTTCAGGTATCCTTTGTTGATTAGTCGTGCTTATAGCGGCCCGACGTTTTCAATCCAAGTTTGATAGGACATATATTTTGATTCGTTTGTTAGATTTCTTTTTTGCTTTCTTTGGCTTGTTGTTCCTATGGCCTGTATTTTTTGTTATTTGTATCCTTGGTTATTTTGATACGGGGTCGCCTGTCTTTTTTCAAACGCGCGTAGGTCGTAACAAAAAACCTTTCACCTTGGTTAAATTCCGCACAATGCCTGTCGAAACAAAATCTGTCGCGACTCATTTAGTTGGAGCGAGTTCAGTGACTAAGCTCGGTGGATTCCTGCGTAAAACCAAGCTTGATGAACTTCCTCAGCTGTATAATGTACTGAAAGGTGAAATGAGTTTAGTCGGCCCAAGACCATGTTTGTTCAACCAGCAAGAACTGATCGATGAAAGAGAGTTGAGAGGCGTACTAGCAGTTAGACCTGGTGTTACTGGATTAGCTCAAATCAATGATATCGACATGTCGACCCCCAAAATATTGGCAGAGTGGGATCAGCGTATGATTGGCGAGCTGAATACTAAACTGTACTTCCAATACATTTTTCAAACGATATTAGGAAAAGGTGCAGGAGATAGGGTGTGACGTATCACTTGTGGTGTGATTTCAACCTATTAGTAATCTAGATTCGTGCCTTAATTGCACTGCACCTGTAAGTTATCAGCGATATCATGTCGCTGACTTTATTCATTAAGTGACGCTTTTTTTCATATCCGATCATCCTACCTGCGACGTTTCTTGATCTTCCGCTACAGTTTTGACTGTAAACTGTAGTAAAATTACGCTAATTTGTTTTTATACCGATTTATTTTGAATTGAACGAGGTCAGTCCTATGTCAGCTAAGAAGCCAATGGCTCTAGTGATCCTTGACGGTTACGGTTACCGTGAAGACAACCAAGACAACGCTATCGCGAACGCTAATACACCTGTATTAGACGGTCTTATTGCTAACCAACCTAACACGCTAATCTCGGCTTCTGGCTTAGATGTAGGCCTACCTGATGGCCAAATGGGTAACTCTGAAGTGGGTCACACCAACATCGGTGCGGGTCGCGTGGTATATCAAGATCTTACTCGTATTACTAAGTCAATTTCAGATGGAGAGTTCGGCCAAACTGAAGCGCTAGTGAATGCGGTTGATAAAGCGGTGAAAGCTGATAAAGCAGTGCACATCATGGGCCTTATGTCTTCAGGTGGCGTTCACTCTCATGAAGATCACATCTATGCAGCTGTTGAAATGGCAGCAGAGCGTGGCGCAGAGAAAATTTACCTACACGCATTCCTAGACGGTCGTGATACACCGCCACGTAGCGCAGAAAACACACTTGCACGTTTCCAAGAGCTATTCGCTAAGCTAGGTAAAGGTCGTGTTGCTTCGCTTATTGGTCGTTACTACGCAATGGACCGTGATAACAACTGGGATCGCGTTCAAGAATCTTACGACCTGCTGACTCAAGCAAAAGCAGAGTTCACATTTGACACGGCAGTGGCTGGCCTAGAAGCGGCTTACGCTCGTGACGAAAACGATGAGTTCGTGAAAGCGACTGAAATTAAAGCGGAAGGCGAAGAGTCTGCCGCTATCGTTGATGGCGATGCGGTTATCTTCATGAACTACCGTGCTGACCGTGCTCGTGAAATCACACGTGCATTCGTTCCTGATTTCGATGGTTTTGCTCGTAACGTATTCCCAGCGATCGATTTCGTGATGCTAACTCAATACGCAGCAGATATTCCTCTTCTATGTGCATTCCCACCGGCTTCTCTAGAGAACACCTACGGTGAATGGCTATCGAAAGAAGGCAAAACGCAGCTACGTATCTCTGAAACAGAGAAATACGCGCACGTGACGTTCTTCTTCAACGGCGGTAAAGAAGACGAGTTTGAAGGCGAAGAGCGTCAGCTTGTTGCTTCTCCAAAAGTAGCAACGTACGACCTGCAACCAGAAATGAGCGCGCCAGAGCTAACTGAAAAGCTAGTTGCAGCAATCAAAGGCGGCAAATACGACGCTATCGTGTGTAACTTCCCTAACTGTGACATGGTTGGCCACACTGGCGTTTACGATGCAGCGGTTAAAGCGGTAGAGTCGCTAGACGAATGTCTTGGCAAAGTGGTTGAAGCAATCAAAGAAGCCGATGGCCAACTGCTTATCACCGCTGACCACGGTAACGCGGAAATGATGGTAAACCCAGAAACGGGCGGCATCCACACTGCACACACTAACCTACCAGTGCCACTTATCTACGTAGGTAGTAAAGACGTTGAGTTCAAAGAAGGCGGTAAACTGTCTGATCTTGCACCAACGATGCTTTCTCTGTCTGGTATTGATATCCCAGTTGAAATGTCAGGTGACGTGATCGTTAAGTAGTTACTGTTTTAGATAAATAGTTTTAACTTTCATCGAATACTAGAACGGTTGCACGCAAGTGTGGCCGTTTTTTTGTATCTGGAGTTTGAGGAATAGATTCTCGTTTACTCGCTACCTTCTTATCCCGTCATTCCAGAATTGAGGAACGAAATATCTGGAATCTTATGTTTAGTATAGCTTGTCATACATAAAGAGAGATTCCCTATCACGCTCGTCCCTCGCTGTAGGCAATAACAGAGAGTTATTTGCTAGCTTGAGCTCTCACACGAAGCGCAAACAAATACCCTGAAATGCCACCCATGATGTTCCCCAATGCTAAGCCGATAAACAACCCTTCGACGCCATCAATCTGGCTGCCGATCCAAGCGAATGGAAGAGTAAATACAAATAGGCGCATGAAGCTCCACTGGAAGGCTTTGAGTGGTTTATGCATAGCATTCATCGCGCTGATCAGCATCATTACAATCCCTTGGAATCCATAGCTAAACGGCACAACTAACAGGTAGTGCCACAAGATGCCTCGTACGGATTCTTCTTGAGAGAATAGAGCAGCCAAAGGAATGCTTAACGGCACCATCATTAAGAAAATCAAACCTTGGAACATCACCGCAAAGCGCATGCTTAAGAACAGAGCTTTGAAACTACGCTGTGGATTATCAGCGCCAAAGTTTTGCGCCATAAAAGGCGTGAGGGCAGAGGTTAAAGACATCAACACGATGATCAAAATCGATTCAATACGCTGGGCTGCACCGTAAGCAGCTATAGCTTCGGTTCCTTGTTTGGCTAACATCATCATGATAATAGCGCCAGCAAGTGGATTCAGAGCATTGGAAAGGGCGGCGGGTGTGCCGATGGTTAAGATCTGTTTCCAGTCATCGATGATGTTTTTTAGTTTGGGCGGAGCAAGCAGCTTTTCTCGTATGGTTAATACATACAGTGAGCCACACAACGCACCAAACCAACTGAATCCGCTAGCAATGGCTGCGCCTTGAATCCCTAGCTCAGGGAAAGGCCCGTAACCGAAGATCAGCAGTGGGTCGAGAATGCCGTTAATAAGGCCGGCTAGCATCATGATCTTGGCGGGTGTTTTGGTGTCGCCACTCGCTCGTATGGCACTGTTGCCTGCCATCGGAATAACAAGCAGCGGTATCGCTAAATACCAGACCGACATGTATTCAGATATCAGTGGCAGTAACTCAGGTTCAGCTCCTAACAGAGTAAACATAGGCTCTAGCGTGAAAAGCCCTAGTGTTGATGTAAAACCAACAAGCAGCACCGCAAGCAATAAACCGTGGCAGGTAAAACGAGCTGCATTTTGCGCGCAGCCTTGGCCAAGTAATCTTCCAATACATGTCGACAAGCCAATGCCTATACCCATTGTAATGCAGTTTATGGCGAAGGTGATAGGGAAGGTAAAGCTCACCGCTGCGAGTGCTTGTGTGCCGAGCAATGAGATAAAGAAAGTATCGACAAGGTTAAACATCAAGATCGCCACCATGCCGAAGATAGTCGGTATGGTCATGGTGCGTAGAGTCTGTGCTATCGGGGCCGTGAGAAGCCCATGCTTATCTTGCATGTAAAACGCCGTTGGAACTAAAACCGTAGGATAAACAGATGTGGGATACGAGTAAACGAAAAGCAAGGAAAGATGAGGGGTGAGAATCTGCTCTTTCGATCACAATTTTTTCTTTCCCCCCTTGGGTTCTTCCACATCGCCCCAACATACTCTTTAACCCCATGCCAATCGTGGCAATTATCATATTAAATGGAAATTATCAGGAGATACGACCGATGAATATCCGTCCTCTACACGACCGAGTTATCGTTGAGCGCCAAGAAGTTGAATCTAAATCTGCTGGTGGCATCGTTCTAACTGGTTCTGCCGCTGAAAAATCAACGCGCGGTACTATTCTAGCTGTTGGCAAAGGCCGCATTCTAGAAAATGGTTCAGTACAACCATTGGACGTTAAAGTTGGCGATACCGTTATCTTCTCTGAAGGCTACGGCACTAAAACTGAAAAGATCGACGGCAAAGAAGTTCTGATCATGTCTGAAAACGACATCATGGCGATCGTTGAGTAATCCGACCCATAAAACTGAACTGAATAAAGAATTTTAAAGGAAATTAAGATGGCTGCTAAAGACGTTAAATTTGGTAACGACGCACGTATTAAAATGCTAGAAGGTGTAAACGTTCTGGCTGACGCAGTAAAAGTAACGCTAGGTCCTAAAGGCCGTAACGTTGTTCTAGACAAATCATTTGGCGCACCAACGATCACTAAAGATGGTGTTTCAGTTGCACGTGAAATCGAACTTGAAGACAAGTTTCAAAACATGGGCGCACAAATGGTTAAAGAAGTGGCTTCGCAAGCGAATGACGCGGCGGGCGACGGAACAACGACAGCAACAGTATTGGCTCAGTCGATTATCGCTGAAGGCCTAAAAGCCGTTGCTGCTGGCATGAACCCAATGGATCTTAAGCGCGGCATCGACAAAGCGGTTATCGCGGCTGTTGAAGAGCTGAAGAACCTTTCTGTTCCTTGTTCAGACACGAAAGCTATCGCGCAAGTAGGTACTATCTCTGCGAACTCTGATTCGACAGTAGGTAACATCATTGCTGAAGCGATGGAAAAAGTAGGTCGTGATGGCGTTATCACGGTTGAAGAAGGTCAGGCTCTACAAGACGAGCTAGACGTAGTTGAAGGTATGCAATTCGACCGCGGTTACCTATCTCCTTACTTCATCAACAACCAAGAAGCCGGTTCTGTTGATCTAGATAGCCCGTTCATTCTTCTTATCGACAAGAAAGTGTCTAACATCCGTGAACTTCTTCCGACTCTAGAAGCGGTTGCTAAGGCATCTCGTCCACTTCTTATCATCGCTGAAGATGTCGAAGGCGAAGCGCTAGCAACTCTTGTTGTGAACAACATGCGTGGCATCGTTAAAGTGGCTGCGGTTAAAGCACCTGGTTTCGGCGACCGTCGTAAATCTATGCTGCAAGACATCGCTATCCTAACGGGCGGCACGGTTATCTCTGAAGAGATCGGCCTAGACCTTGAGAAAGTAACGCTAGAAGACCTAGGTCAAGCTAAGCGCATTACGATCACTAAAGAAAACTCAACCATCATCGATGGTGCGGGTAATGAAGACATGATCAAAGGTCGTGTTTCTCAAATTCGTCAACAAATCGAAGATGCAACTTCAGACTACGACAAAGAGAAGCTTCAAGAGCGTGTAGCTAAGCTAGCTGGCGGTGTTGCAGTAATCAAAGTTGGCGCTGCGACTGAAGTTGAGATGAAAGAGAAGAAAGACCGCGTAGAAGATGCACTTCACGCAACTCGCGCTGCTGTTGAAGAAGGTGTGGTTGCTGGTGGTGGTGTTGCACTTATCCGCGCTGCATCTAAAGTTGCTGGCCTTGAAGGCGACAACGAAGAGCAAAACGTAGGTATCCGTGTTGCACTACGTGCAATGGAAGCGCCTATTCGTCAAATCACTAAGAACGCAGGTGATGAAGAGTCTGTTGTTGCTAACAATGTTCGTGCTGGCGAAGGTAACTACGGTTACAACGCGGCTACTGGCGAATACGGCGACATGATTGCTATGGGTATCCTAGATCCAACGAAGGTAACGCGTTCTGCACTTCAGTTCGCAGCATCCGTCGCTGGTCTTATGATCACAACAGAAGCGATGATCACTGACAAGCCTCAAGATTCTGGCCCTGCAATGCCTGATATGGGGGGCATGGGCGGTATGGGTGGCATGGGCGGCATGATGTAATCATCCCCCTTTCTCGTAACAGAGAAAGTCATACATAAGCTTTAGAAAACGGAGACTTCGGTCTCCGTTTTTTTATGCTTTGAAATCGTCACTCCCGACAGCGAGGCATGAGCGTGATAGGGAATCTTTATCGTCTAGTTATAGAAACCTGACTGCCGATGGTTACTCTTGCCTCTCATGATATCCTCTGCTCAATATTGCTCTTTATGATTTTGGGTCTTATATTCAATGGTACAGTTATGACATTGATTTAACATGGATAGCTGTTGAGTGAAGGACAATAAATACTTTATTGAATATAGATTAATCAAGTCAACAATAAGTCAGTGGAGACTCCCCAATGAAAAAATTACTTTCAGTACTTGCTGTATCTGCAGCGGTAATGGCACCGGCAGCATTTGCTTCTTCGCCTGTTATGTTTTCAACAATTAATGGCTTCAACGCTCCGGATTCTGATGCGGTTGGCGGTGTACGTCTGGCTCTGCTTCACGGACAAGTCAATGACCTTAAAGGTGTCGACCTTGCGGTTGTTGGTATGTCTGAGACGCAAACTACGACAGGTGTGAATCTTGGTATTTTTGGTGCATCAAAAGTAAACCAAGAAATGACAGGTGCTTCACTAGGTTTCTTTAACTGGAATACAGGTAAAACAACAGGTGTTAACCTAGGTGCTGTTAACATTACTAATGATGTAAAAGGCGCGAACGTGAGTTTCGTAAACTACTCCGAAGGTAACACTATGGTGGATGTTGGCGCTGCGAACCTTTCAGAGGTGTCGACGGTTCAGGTTGGTATCTTCAACAAAACCAACAAAATTGAAGGAGTACAGATTGGTCTGATCAACTGTGCTGACAATGGTTTTTTCCCGTGCTTCCCAATTGTGAACTTTGCCAAGTAGAGTTATCGTTTTCATTTTTCACTCAAAATCACCTACTACTAGTAGGTGATTTTTCTACTACATATATTAAAGACATCATTAGACAGATACCTCTCTATCAAACTCTACCGTTAAACGGTTTCAATCATCTCAATTGCTTTACAGGTAGTAGCTTTTAAGTGACTTAGTCAACTTACTATCGAAAGGTTCGTTAAGCCTTTTGATGTTGAATCTAGGTTTGACTCTAAAAAGGGAAGCTTCGATTGTCTTGTTTTATTGTTTTCGCTTATGTTGGTATACTGTTGGCAAACAGATTTAATATCTAATCGAACTTTTTGTCGAATAAATACCCTTCAGTGCTTTAACTGAGGTAGAAACATTCAATAGATGTGGGAAACGTAACATGACAACGAAATTAACGCCGGAAAAGATGACACATCTAAAGCAATTGGAAGCTGAATCGATCCATATTATGCGTGAAGTCGCGGCTGAATTTGATAACCCGGTGATGCTGTATTCAGTTGGCAAAGATTCCTCAGTGATGCTACACCTTGCCCAGAAAGCTTTTGCTCCTGGTACTCCTCCCTTTCCTCTGATGCATGTTGATACTACGTGGAAATTCAAAGAAATGATCAAGTTTCGGGACTACATGGCTGATAAGGTTGGAATGAAGCTTATTGTTCACCAGAACCCTGAAGGTGTGGCTATGGGGATCAACCCTTTTGTGCACGGTAGTTCAAAACATACCGATATAATGAAGACCCAAGGCTTAAAGCAGGCTCTAGATATGCATGGTTTTGATGCTGCTTTCGGAGGTGCGCGGCGAGATGAGGAAAAATCTCGAGCGAAAGAGCGAGTGTACTCGTTTCGTGACGAACATCATCGCTGGGACCCTAAAAATCAACGACCAGAGCTATGGAATATTTACAACGGCAAGGTTAACCAAGGTGAGAGTATTCGTGTGTTCCCACTATCTAACTGGACAGAGCTAGATATTTGGCAGTATATCTATCTTGAAAATATTGAAATTCCGGGTTTGTATTTATCAAAACCTCGCCCTGTCGTTCAGCGTGATGGCATGTTGATTATGGTCGATGATGAGCGAATGAAGCTTAAAAAAGGGGAAGTGGCAGAAGAAAAAATGGTACGTTTTCGTACACTCGGTTGTTACCCACTAACCGGCGCTGTAGAATCTGAAGCTACGACGCTACCTGAAATTATTCAAGAGATGTTGTTAACGACTACTTCAGAGCGTCAAGGGCGCGCCATTGACCACGATAGCTCTGGTTCAATGGAGAAGAAAAAGCGTGAAGGCTACTTCTAATAACATTGACGATATTATATCGTCACTTTTGAATATAAATTGAGTTGTTTGAGCATGATTGTCACTGCGTGTGTCCTTATTGGATTGATTGCTGGTCTGGTCAGTAACCGTTTTAGAGCTAGCTATGTGTTTATTTTTTCAGTGACAGTGCTGTACGTTTCTGGTGAGCTTTCACAAGCCGTTATTTTCTCGAACGTCACTAACCGTTCTGTGATTATCTTATTATTGTTACTACTTTCTTCTCTCGCTCTAGAAAGGACAGCTTTGCTTAGTTGGGTGGCAAAAATGTTATCTCATCGTCATTATGGGCAATCGCTATTGCGTTTGGGAGCTCTGGGAGCACTAAGCTCTAGTGTACTTAACAATACCGCAGTGGTCGCTACTTTGATGGGGGGGGTTCTCAAAAATCCATTCCATGCTCCTAAGAAACTTCTGATTCCTTTATCGTACTTCTCTATTTTAGGGGGGACTCTAACCTTAATAGGAACTGCGACCAACCTTGTAGTTAGTGGTTTACTTGAAGACCAAGGCTATCCTGCGCTGACAATCTTTGCTTTTTTCCCTGTGGGGGTAAGTTTACTACTCGGTTGTGGTTTCGTAGTCATAATCGTTTCCAGGTGGCTTCCTGATGACCTTGTGAAAGTTGAGTCGTTAGGGGGATACTTCCTTGATGCTGAAGTCGAGAGCAGAAGTAAGCTCGTAGGTCGAAGTATATTAGAAAATGGATTACGATCACTCGATGGTCTTTTCTTAACTGAAATTATTCGAGATAAACAGTTGATAACCCCTGTATCACCGAGTGAATTGGTATTTGCAGGAGATAAACTGGTATTCAGTGGTGATGTTTCAGAAGTTAAACAACTGGCCTCTTTTGATGGCCTTAAGCTGTACGTTGAAGATGAATTCGAGTTAGGTAAAAACTTAGTTGAAGTCTTAGTGAGCCCTGAATCTGTATTGATAGATAAAACTTTAAAAGAGGTTGAGTTTCGTTCTCGTTTTGATGCGGCAGTGGTAGCGATCGCTAGGCAAGGAAAGCGGCTTTCTGGCAAGCTTGGGGAGTGTGTTATTCAAAGTGGTGATAAACTGATTCTTGCTGTCGGGGATGACTTTAAAAAACGCCCAAATCTAACTAGAAACTTTTTTCTATTAAGTGATAAATCGCTTAAAAGTCCCTTATCATTCACTCAAAACCTATTGGGTATTGTCGGTTTTATTTTATCCATTGTCTTAGCTGCGTGTACCAGTTTAGACCTTGTTGATACATTGTCTGGGTTCTTGCTCTTATCTTTGACGAGTAAAATCATTGATGGAACTCAATTAAGGCGACGTTTCCCGTTTGAGTTGTTGATTATTCTAGTATCAGCTTTGTGTGTCGCCAGTGCGTTTTCTAGCAGTGGTCTGGCATTGGCATTAACTCAAGTCTTTGAATCTGTAGCTGGACAACTCCCTCCCATTTGGGTGCTAGTTGGTATATTGGTGTTAACCGTTATCTTAACGGAGGTTATGACCAACACAGCAGCTGCAGCGATTATGTTGCCTATTTCTCTGGCATTAGCATCGACATTCCAGATCGAGTATTTACCGTTAGTGATGGCGGTGGCCTATGGTGCGAGTGCATCCTTTATCAGTCCTTTTGGTTATCAAACTAACCTTATGGTGATGAGCGCTGGTGGCTATACTTTTATAGACTTTTTTAAAGTCGGTTGGATAGTTACCGTCACTTACATTGTAGTTGCTGCCATTGTTATTCCGATGGTGTTCCCATTTTAGTTTTATATGAGTTGTAAGAATGACCTCTCCCTATGTAGTAAAAGATAATGAGTCTGTTAGCGATGATGTAGTTTGGCATAGCTCCACGGTGACGCATGAGCAACGCTCCGTGCAAAAGCAACAAGTGCCAACGGTGCTTTGGTTTACGGGATTAAGTGGCTCTGGGAAGTCCACTGTTGCCAATGCAGTCGAAAGTAAGCTTCTAAGTTTAGGTAAACATAGCTATTTGCTCGATGGTGACAACGTCCGGCATGGCCTCAATAAGGATCTTGGATTTAGCGACATGGACCGTGTTGAAAACATTCGTCGTATTGGTGAGGTAGCAAAACTGTTTGTGGATTCGGGAACGATAGTATTAACTGCATTTATTTCGCCATTTATTGCTGACCGCGCACAAGTCCGTGAGCTTTTATCTTCAAAGCAATTTCTGGAAGTGTTTATTGACACACCATTATCGGTGTGCGAACGACGAGACCCTAAAGGGTTATACAAGAAAGCACGAGCGGGCGAGATTAAGAATTTTACCGGTATTGATTCAATGTATGAAGCCCCATTAACTCCAGATATTCATGTCGAGACTGAAGGTCAATCTATTGAGGCATGTGCAGATATTGTAGTTAATCAACTTACTAAGTTAGGGTACATTTAATCATGTATTACGATGTATTCAATGGTGATGCTGATGGAATAATTGCTTTACTTCAGTTACGTAAGGCCGACCCAAAATGCTCGAAGCTTGTCACTGGTGTAAAGCGTGACATTGCTCTTTTACAGCGAGTGGTTAAACAAAATGATATCAGTGGCTGCACCATCTTAGATATATCGATGGAAAAAAATATCGATTCACTCTATGAATTGATAGATCTGGATATACCTCTGTTCTATTGTGACCACCATCGTACGGGAGAAGTGCCACAAGCTGATAATTTTACAGCCCTCATTGATTTGGAGGCGAATACTTGTACCAGTTTGTTGATCAACCAGCAGTTAGCGGGGCGGTATGCTGATTGGGCTATAGTTGGTGCTTACGGTGACAATATGTATGTCAATGCTGATCAGTTAGCCGATGTTATCGGATTAAGTTGCAATGAAAGAACATTTTTAAAAGAGTTGGGTACCTTAATCAACTACAACAGTTATGGAACTTCGATTGACGATTTGCACATTGATCCAGCCGAATTGTTTCAACAGCTTATGTGTTATTCTTCACCTTTTGACCTCAAGCGAGATTTAATATCTCCTTATTATGCTCTAAAACAAGGGTATCAGGCCGATTATCAACATGTTGAACTGCTAACGCCGATAGTGTGCACTGACGTGTCTGAAATCTATCTACTGCCATGTGAAGCATGGGCAAAGCGTATCAGTGGTGTGTTTGGAAACGTGCTTGCAAATCAATCACCAGACAAGGCTCATGCAGTACTCACATTGAATGACAATAAGAAAGATTACACCGTGAGTGTTCGTGCACCTTTAAATAATCGTACTGGTGCAGATGAAATTTGCTGTCAGTTTGTTACTGGTGGTGGCCGTAAAGCTGCGGCGGGGATTAACGCCTTACCTATTGAAAATAAAAACGAATTCATTAAAGTTTTAAATAAATTTTATCAATAAATCAAAGTCGGTTTGAAGAGTTGAGTATTTAAACCGGGACCATTAAGGAAAGACCATGTCACATAGTTCAGAGCTAATTTCTCAAGATATTGAAGCATACTTAAAAGTACACGAGAACAAAGATCTGCTGCGCTTTTTAACTTGCGGTAACGTGGATGATGGTAAATCAACACTGATTGGTCGTTTGCTTTTTGATAGTAAACTGATATACGAAGATCAGATGGCTGCGATTGAGAAAGACTCTCAAAAATTCAATACAACCGATGAATCATTTGATCTAGCACTGTTGGTCGATGGCCTGCAATCTGAGCGTGAGCAGGGTATTACTATTGATGTGGCATACCGTTATTTTTCGACAGATAAACGTAAATTCATTATTGCTGACACTCCTGGGCATGAGCAATACACACGTAATATGGTAACTGGGGCGTCAACATGTGATTTAGCGATTGTGATGGTGGATGCCCGCTATGGTATTCAAACTCAAACGCGTCGTCACAGTTATATTTGTTCACTATTGGGTATTAAGCACATCATAGTTGCTATAAATAAGATGGACCTGATGGATTATAGTCAAGATGTGTATCAACAAATCAAAGCTGATTATCGTGAGATGGCTAAGAGCTTCAATATTGACGACATTCGCTTTGTACCCATTTCAGCGTTGAAGGGTGACAATGTGGTAACTCCAAGTGAAAACATGGAGTGGTACCCAGGCTCGACTTTAATGAAACTGCTTGAGACAGTAAAAATCGATCAAGATAAAGATTTAGAGCATATGCGCTTTCCTGTTCAGTACGTTAATCGTCCGAATTTAGATTTTCGCGGTTTTTGTGGCACGTTGGCTTCTGGCCAAGTCAGTGTTGGTGATGAAATAACAGCGTTACCTTCAGGAAAATCATCAAAAATTAAGTCCATATTCACTTATGATGGTGAGTTGGAGTCAGCACTGCCTGGTCAAGCGATTACGATAACACTTGACGATGAAATTGATGTATCTCGCGGGGATATGTTGATTCATAAAGGCTCAAAGCTGCAACTTGTTAACAAGTTTGATGCGTATTTAGTGTGGATGGATGAAAACCCATTGCGTTGCCATAAAGAATATAGTTTCAAGTTTGCAACGAAATCTTGCACAGGTAAGTTGTCAGGTATTCAACATAAAGTTGATGTGAATACTCTTGAACAACACGCTGAAAATTCTGAAACAGTAGAGCTTAATGAAATCGCGTTAACTTCTATCAATTTAACCGATCAAGTTGCTATAGACTTATACAAAGATCTGCCTCAGACAGGTGCCTTTGTGGTGATCGATAGGCATACGAATGTGACAGTAGGGGCTGGTGTTGTGCAGCGTCTGCATTCTGAAGAGGGAGTTAATAAGCGCATTTACTCGCAAGCTGAAAAAGAATTAAACACTTATATAAGAAAGCATTTCCCTGAATGGGGATGCTCAGAAGTTTGATAAATTAAGTTCTACATTCCCTATTTAGTTAATGCTTATTGAACCTATCAACGCCTTTACTTCTATGTTTAGGCGTTATTTTACATCTGCTATCTCACTCCTTAAACGTTACTGTAAGCATGTTATTTTATACTCTTGTTGCGATGTTCTCACTTGTGGGTACAATGTGCGCTAAATTTTCAATGATGACTTATATGCTTTGATTAATCCCCATACCGTCGATTTTAAAAAGGCTTTCTTAAGTCTGACCGTCAGCTTTTTAGTGGTTTTTAGCTTGTTACTTGTTGATTCAGCGGAAGAGTCAGAAAAGCAGTATGGAATTGAAAACCAAGGCGTGACACGCTCTTTAGCGGAGCTTACACAGATTATTAATGCGCTTGAATATAATATTACCGCACTTTATCCGCTGCATGGGGATACCTACGTATTCTCACATGAGCAAAAGGTCGAAGGTGATACGTGTTACTTCATTAGTGAAGAGCAAGCTGCACCTCGATTTGATTTTATGTTCTCTGGCCCAAGTGAGATGTGCGATCTAAAGTCGGAGCTTCATTTAGAAGCAGGTAGGCGCATGTTTATCGCACCCACCATGGCTTACTTTGCGAATACCATTGATACCATCTCTGCGATTTACTTTATCTCCAAAGATAAATTTATTATATCGTCGCCTTCCGATTTCGCCCGTTACATTAAAGGTGACACCTTTGATTCAGTCGTCAATAGTCGCCCTTATTGGGTGAATACGATTCGTTTTGGCTTAGCTCAGGGGCAAGATCAAGTGGTGTATACCGGCCAATACGATGACTACCTAACAGGGAAGAAGGTAGTGACCTTAACCAAAGGTATCTATGTTGATGGTGAGTTTAAAGGAGTACTCGGTGTTGATGGTTACGTCTCTAATCTCGTCTCGAATCCCGTTCATGGATACAAGGTGACGAGCGCAAGAGGAGTAAACAAATATGGACTGTTGGACTTTACCTATTCACGGCCTTTGTATGTCGATGGAGTCAATACTGAGTTATACCTGACTATTGAAGAAGGAAAGAGTGAGCACTTCTTGCATTTGCTGGAACTGGAGCGGGTTCAATTACTGATTTTGTTAGCTTTGTACTTTATCTCAGCACTATGGTTGTGGCGGTTTTATACCAAGCAAGAGCACAAGCGATTGAAGAATTTAGCGATGCTCGACCCATTGACTGGTTTATATAATCGGCGTGGTTTTGAAGCTCGGTTGCTGAACCAAAATGAGGAGCCAATTATTGGTGTTGGCGTATTTGATATCGATGATTTCAAAGTGGTGAATGATCAGTATGGTCATAAGGTGGGAGATGAGGTGATTTGCCATGTTGCTCAGTTAATGCTGAACAGCGTTAGGCAGAAAGATATCGTGGCGAGATTTGGTGGTGAAGAGTTTGTTGTCGCGATTACGGGCGAATCATCCGAATTACTTTCATCGATCTTTGAACGAATTCAAAATGACATTAGTTTACAAAGTTATCGATGCGCGACCGGTGACAAGATTAATATATCAGTCTCTGGGGGAGCGACGCTTTACTCTCTGTTCAAGTTCGACAGCATTGGACACTTGTGGGAAAACCAGAGTATTCGTTCATCAGATGAGCAGCTTTATAAGGCGAAGACCGCAGGCAAGAATCAAGTGTCTATTCACGTACATTAATCTGTGAACTGCAGTTTAGAGCCTAGTCGTTTGCTAGGCTCTTTTTTATCTAAGGAAAAAGACCCTTAAGATGAAACAGTAGCTAAGAATAAAATGCAGATAAGGCCAAGTGTCTTCCGACGAGGTGTTACTTCTTCACGCGGACTTTTCTCATCCACTTCTGGTGAACACCACGGCGTAAGCTCTGGAAGCTGTTTTCTACCTTGTCTACCCCAAGCAGAATCACTAGCGCCATTAGCGTGATAATAACCGACTGCGAAAGGTGGCCAAGTGCGATCATCATACCTAATGCAGCGAGTACCCAGATAATCGCCGCTGACGTTACACCATGAATCTTTCCATCCAATGTCATCATTACCCCTGCACCAAGGAATCCAACCCCCGTAATTATCTGACCAAGTACACGAGCTTGATCGAGAGTGTTGGGGGATAGGCTAATCGCCATGGTGAGGAAGAAGTAAGTACCGCTAATGATAAGGATCGATGTCCGGATCCCGACGGGTTTACCGCGTGTTTGCCTTTCGATTCCGATTAAAGAACCACACAACATGCATGCTGCGAGGCCTGCCCAGCTAAAGGGGGCAAGGTTGAGAGCTTGTTCTATAAATTGTGACATATCACCCCTCCTAAGAATTTAGAATAGAGCCGAGTATGCTAATAATAGACCGGACGATCGAACAAAAAATTTTTGTCGTGAAGGTGCATTTAGCAACGTGTTGTCGTTACAGATAAGCTTAGTCGCTTTTTGAAGCTCGCTCGTTATTCAATGTTTAGGTCGAGTGGTGTTTTGCTACTGCGTCCGCCAATTTCACGGGTTAACTTAGGTACTAGATAGCCAGAAACCTCAGAGATTAATCCCTTAAAGTGGTGTTTCGCTTCTTCATCGGAGATATAGAAATGAGCAGCTCCCTGAACTTTATCAAGTACATGCATGTAGTAAGGTAAAATACCGGCGTCGAATAGCTTTTCACTTAATTTTTTCAATGAGCTAGCGCTGTTATTTACGCCTTTTAGCATTACGCCTTGGTTGAGCAGAGTCGCACCAGTTTGCTTCAGCTTATGGAAGGCTTGCTTGAGCTCTAAGTTGATTTCATTGGCATGATTAATATGGCTAACCATGACTACTTTAAGACGAGTGTTAGCTAATGTTTGGCATAGTTCATCAGTCACTCGCGCCGGAATCACGACAGGTAATCGGCTGTGAATTCGAACGGTTTTCACATGTGGAATTTGTTCGATAGCATTGATCAGCCACTCTAGTTCGCTGTCCTTTGCCATCAGAGGGTCGCCCCCAGATAAGATCACCTCGTTGATTTCCGGATGTTGAGCCACATAATCGAGGCTAGTTTGCCAAACAGATTTTGAGCCTTTGTTGTCTTGGTATGGGAAATGACGGCGGAAGCAGTAGCGGCAGTTAATCGCGCAGCCACCTTTCACGATCATTAGCGCGCGGCTTTTGTATTTATGCAGCAACCCTGGGATCGCGTTTTCTTGTTCTTCCAGTGGGTCAGCAGAATAGCCTTGGTGCACCTCAAACTCTTCACTTAGCGGTAAAACTTGTCTTAGCAAAGGGTCGTGTGGATTGCCTTTTTCCATTCGCTCAACAAAGCTAAGAGGAACTCGAAGTGAAAACAGCTCACGTGCTACGAATCCTTTTTGCCACGGTGTTGGGTCTATTTCCAATGCTTCAAGCAGTTTTGTCGGGTCAGAGATCGCATTCGATAGTTGTTTGAGCCAGTTTTGCTCAACAGATTCGACTTTTCGGGTTATGATATGCGGCATTGAAATTAACTCAAAGATGTGGAAGAGAAAATCATGGCGTCAGTAAGCACCAATGAATTCAAAGGCGGTTTAAAATTCATGTTAGATAACGAGCCTTGCGCAATTATCGACAATGAATACGTTAAGCCAGGTAAAGGCCAAGCGTTTAACCGTGTAAAACTTCGTAAACTGCTGTCAGGCAAAGTGTTAGAGAAAACATTCAAGTCAGGCGAAAGCTTCGAGCTTGCAGATGTTGTTGACGTTGAACTAGGCTACTTATACAACGATGGCGAATTCTACCACTTCATGAACAACGAAACATTTGAGCAAATCGCAGCAGACGTAAAAGCAGTCGCTGATTCAGCAAAATGGTTAGTTGAAAATGACGTTTGTACTCTAACGTTGTGGAATGATAACCCTATCACTGTTACTCCGCCAAACTTTGTTGAGATCGAAGTAACTGAAACTGATCCTGGCCTTAAAGGCGATACACAGGGTACGGGTGGTAAACCTGCAACTCTAGCAACAGGCGCGGTAGTTCGTGTTCCTCTATTCATCGCTATCGGTGAAGTGGTTAAAGTTGATACTCGTACTGGCGAATACGTTGGTCGTGTGAAGTAATTTGATTGTGTCCATCTTGTTTAAGGTGGCTCAGTGAAATAGAAAAGGTCGCTTATGAGCGGCCTTTTTTGTATCTGGCGATCGGAGAAGAGCAGATTCGAGTAAACGAGATTCGACAAGTAACAAAAAAGCAGAACAAGATAATCCTGTTCTGCTTCTAGTATTTTCGTTCCTAAACTCTTCGAATCTCAGTTACCCGAATCTCGAATCTGCTCTTAACTGTTAAATCATAAAAATGAAGATAACAGACAGTGCGCTGATTAGACCTGCAACGAAGTAGCAACCCACTTTACCTGCAACGCCGACGTGGAACTTAAGGTCGTGCATGCCGTGGTGAAGACGGTGCATTGCGTGCCACATTGGCAGTGCTAGCGTACCGATGATGAATAGCGCACCGATAATGCTGGTGGCAAACTCAGAGACACGCTCGTAGCTCATTGCACCCGAATCGATAATGCCCATTGGCACCAAGATACCCAGCACTAGAATCGTGATTGGTGTAATCATCGCGAACCAAGTACCGCCAGCGCCGAATAGGCCCCACCAGATTGGTTCATCAGAGCGTTTCGGATTGTGGTTAACATTGTAATTTGTGTTCATAACGAAGCTCCTTACACCACCATAAGAACGATTAAAGAAATAAATGCCACCGCTGCCCATTGGGTCAGTACGATGATTCTTTTATCTACCAATTTGCCTTTAAGGCGGATTGGCATTACTTGAGGCATCATGCTGAAGAAGGTCTGAGCGTGCAGTAAGCTGCCTAGCAGTGCTACGATGTTGATACCAACAACGATAGGGTTAGCCATAAAGCTCAACCAACCTTCCCACGCTTCAGGGCCTTTCACTAGCGAACCCAAACCGAAGGTTAGGAACAGAGTGAATAGAATCAAAGGCAGTACAGTCGCTTCACGTAGCATGTAGAAGCGGTAGAACGGATGGTTGCTCCACCACGTTCTCTTCATCTCGCGAACATAAGGCTTACGATTGCTCATATTATGCCTCCTCTGCTGTTTTTACTTGCGATCCATCAGGCTTGAACATCGAAATAACGAAGTCCATTGAAGACTCAACTTTGCCTTGGTTTACAGCTGCTGCAGGGTCTACTTTCTTCGGACATACGTCAGAACAGTAACCAACAAACGTACAGCCCCAAGCGCCGTTGTCGCCATTGATAAGCTTCATGCGCTCAGCTTTACCATTGTCACGGCTATCTAGGTTGTAGCGGTGAGCAAGAGCAAGTGCCGCAGGGCCAATGAACTCAGGGTTTAGACCAAACTGAGGACATGCTGCGTAACACAAACCACAGTTGATGCAGCCAGCGAACTGTTTGTACTTCGCCATTTGCTCTGGAGTTTGGATGTTAGTACCGTCTTCTGGCTTACGGTCGTTACCAATGATGTAAGGTTTGATTGCTTCAAGGCGCTCGATAAACGGCGTCATGTCGACAATCAAATCTTTCTCGATTGGGAAGTTAGCCAAAGGCTCAATCTTGAAGCCATTCGGGTAATCACGTAAGAAGCTCTTACATGCCAGTTTTGGCACGCCATCAACCATGATGCCGCAAGAACCACAAATCGCCATACGACAAGACCAACGGTAAGACAGGTCTTTATCTAGGTTATCTTTGATGTAACCAATCGCATCAAGTACCGACATGGTTTCATCAAATGGAACTTCAAAGGTTTGAAAGTGAGGTTCTGCATCGTGCTCAGGGTCATAACGCAGGATTTCAATTTTTTGGATTCGATTCGCTGACATTATGCTTGCTCCTCTTCGCTCTTCTTCGCATTTTCTTCTGCCGCTTTTTCAGCAGCAGCGGCTTTCTCGGCTGCTTCACCGTATAGACGAGCTTTAGGTTGAGATTTAGTAATCTTAACGCCGCTGTAGTCGATAGTTGGTGCTGCATCTTCGTTATAGAAAGATAGAGAATGTTTCAGGAAGTTCACGTCATCACGTTCTGTGCAGTTGTCGTCTAGACGTTGGTGTGCACCGCGAGACTCTTTACGAAGGATCGCTGAGTGAACCATCGCTTCGGCAACTTCAAGGCCGTAACCCACTTCGATAGCGTAAAGTAGGTCAGTGTTGAACACTTTGCCTTTGTCTTTAATGCTGATCTTCTTGTAGCGAGCTTTCAGTTCAGTGATTTTGTCGATGGTTTCTTGCATCAAGTCTTCTTGACGGTAGATACCACAACCCGCTTCCATGGTGTGACCCATTTCAGTACGGATATCAGCCCAGTTCTCATCGCCTTCTTGAGCCAAGATGCCAGCGATACGATCTTCAACCGCTTTCACTTGCTTAGCAATAGACTCTTCGTTCCAGCCTTTGAATTCAGCGGCACGTTTCACGGCTTGTTCACCGGCTACGCGGCCGAATACTACGAATTCAGCAAGAGAGTTAGACCCTAGGCGGTTTGCGCCATGTAGGCCAACTGAAGCACACTCACCAACAGCGAATAGCCCTTTAATGCGAGTTTCACACGTACCGTTGGTTTCAATACCACCCATGGTGTAGTGAACGGTTGGGCGAATTGGGATTGGCTCTTTTGCTGGGTCTACGTTTACGTACGCTTTTGCAAGCTCACAGATAAATGGAAGACGCTCTTGCAGGTACTCTTCACCAAGGTGGCGAAGGTCAAGGTGTACGACATCACCAAGCGGGTGCTTGATGGTGTTGCCTTTCTGCTGCTCGTGCCAGAATGCTTGAGAAACTTTGTCTCGAGGACCAAGTTCCATGTATTTATTTTTCGGCTCGCCCACTGGAGTTTCAGGGCCCATGCCGTAATCTTGCAGGTAACGGTAGCCGTTCTTGTTGACGATGATACCGCCTTCACCACGACAACCTTCGGTCATCAAGATGCCAGTGCCCGGTAGGCCTGTTGGGTGGTATTGAACGAACTCCATATCACGCAGTGGTACACCGTGGCGATAAGCCATTGCCATACCGTCGCCAGTTACGATGCCGCCGTTGGTATTACAGTGGTAAACACGACCTGCGCCACCGGTTGCTAGAACAACAGATTTCGCTTTGATGGTAACAAGCTCACCTTCAGACATATGAATCGCGATTAGGCCTTGTACTTCGCCATCTTCAACGATCAAATCCACCACAAAGTACTCATCAAATCGTTTGATTGTGTCGTACTTCATCGAAGTCTGGAACAGAGTATGAAGCATGTGGAAGCCGGTTTTATCCGCTGCGAACCACGTTCTTTCTACCTTCATACCGCCGAATCGGCGTACGTTTACTTCACCGTTTTCTTTACGACTCCATGGGCAGCCCCATTGTTCCATTTGGATCATTTCGCGAGTCGAGTTTTCAACAAAGTATTCAACAACATCCTGTTCACATAGCCAGTCGCCCCCGCCAACAGTATCGTTGAAGTGGTTATCTAGGCTATCTTCGTCTTTAATTACTGCTGCTGAACCGCCTTCTGCCGCTACCGTGTGCGAACGCATTGGGTAAACTTTAGAAATCAGTGCTACTTCCAATTCAGGATTAGCTTCAGCCGCAGCGATAGCTGTACGAAGACCAGCGCCGCCTGCGCCGATGACTGCGATATCTGTGGTAATTGTCTTCACAGTTATTCTCCAGTGTGATGCGGAGTATTCCGCTGTTATTATAAAAAGCTTATTGGTAGTACTTACTAATTGGCGTTACTTACTAATTAATAGTAAGTAAACGGCATCAACCGTTTATTACCCCTAAGCCTTAAGTGGTAGGTTCAGTGTAAGAGAGGAAGGTATTCGAAAAGTTGATGCATTTGGGTTTTTAGGTCGGTAGTGCATATGGAGGCATAGAATTTATAGGTTATGTGACTGCAATCACGGCAATGAATTGTTGATAACGATTAGCCCACAGGGCTTGTGTTAACGGCTTGTTGAGTATGATTTTTGTTATCAATGTGGATGTGAAATCTGTATTGATAATTGTATTGTAGAACGTAATTTTCTGGCTTCATTAAAACAACATTTCGCTTTCAAGAATAGAAAGATAGAAGCTTACAAAAGCGATGAAAGGTGGTAATTTTCGTCGTCTAAAATTCAGTAATATGGAACTCAATAATGCACTCTACATGGCAACCGGCCGCAACCATTAAGCAGTTAAAGCAACGTGCTGATATCCTAAATCAAATTCGTCAGTTCTTTGTTGAGCGAAACGTGATGGAAGTGGATACGCCTGCGATGAGCCACGCCACGGTGACGGACGTGCATTTACATACCTTTAAAACTGAATTCGTAGGGCCAGGTTATGCGCACGGCCAGCCACTATTCTTTATGACTAGCCCAGAGTTTCATATGAAACGCTTGTTGGCTGCCGGAAGCGGTTGTATTTACCAAATTTGTAAATCTTTTCGCAATGAAGAAAATGGCCGCTATCACAACCCTGAGTTCACTATGTTGGAGTGGTATCGCGTTGGTTTTGATCATCATGATCTGATGGATGAGATGGATCTGCTGTTACAGCAGGTACTTAAATCAGGCACAGCAGAGCGGATGACTTACCAACAAGCCTTTATTGATGTGTTAGGTGTTTGTCCGCTGGAGAACTCGATGGATACGTTGAAGCAAGCGGCTGCACAACTTGGGTTAAGTGATATTGCGGATCCTGAAGAAGATCGCGATACGCTCTTGCAGCTTCTGTTCAGTATTGGGGTGGAAGCAAAGATAGGCCAAGACGTACCTGCGTTTGTTTATGACTTCCCAGCATCGCAAGCTGCGTTAGCTAAGATCAATCCTGATGATTCAAGAGTAGCGGATCGTTTTGAGGTATATTTCAAAGGAATTGAGTTAGCAAACGGCTTCCACGAGTTAGATAAACCGCAAGAACAACTTAAGCGCTTTGAAGATGATAATGCCAAACGTATTGAGATGGGCTTATCACCTCAACCGATTGATCATCACTTGATTGAGGCATTAAAAGCAGGCTTACCAGACTGTGCGGGTGTTGCTTTGGGTATCGACCGTCTGATCATGCTGGCGTTAGGTTATGACCATATCGATGATGTGACGGCTTTTCCTTTCCCACGTTCTTAGCTCTCTATTCAGTTAGTCCTACTTACCGTTTGGCTAACTGACCAGAATCCCAGTACCCACTATCTGACCAAAATACCAGTACCCACTACGGCAACAATGGCACCTATCCAAGCGTAGACGTTCGGTCTCTGCTTGGTGTATAGCCAGAGTATCGGTAACAACATGATTGGTGTGGTTGAAGATAACAGAGCGACCATACCGACATTGCCTTCCTGCAACGCATACAAAATCAACGTCATTCCTACTGCCATCGCTAGAAAACCATTAACCGCGGTAATCGCGAATATCTGCTTATTCATTGGGTTAAGTGCGCGTGAAAGTTTGGCGCCTGTTAAACGAAATGCGGAGTGAGCAACAAAAGCGGTGATCATTCGAATGGCAGAAGCGGCAACAGGGTCGATACTGGTTTGCATCACGGGTTTGGCAATTATGCCGCCCAATGCTTGGCAGATCGCTGCGGTGATTCCCAGTGCGACACCAATCCACACGGTGCCCTTGATGGTTTCAAGCTGGTTGTTGGCTTGTCCTCGACGACCAAAGAATATCGCAGTTAATACACCACTAAACACCAAAGCCGAGCCAATCAGCTCAACAGAAGTCATGCTTTCGCTAAACAGGAAGTAACCAAGAATCGCCGAGAACACGGCGTGACAAGAGAACAGTAAACCCGCTTGGCGCGGTCCCATTCGGTTCAAACAGGCAAATAGGGCGGTATCACCAATGAATATACCAATCAGGCCAGATAGCATCATCGGCGTGATTAGATTGGCTTCGACAGTTGACCAACCTCCGGTAAACCAAGCCATGCTCGATAAGATGATCGCGGTACAACCCATTCTCCAACGGCTATAGGCGAAAGAACCTAAGTGTTGGGCAGGCTTTACTGACATTAGGCTCGCAATGGCCCAAAGAAAAGCGGCAGCTAGAGCTAACCATTCAAATCCCATCTGAATAACATCCTTGTGTCTGGGATAAATTAGCTCATCAATATGCATCAAACCGAACTGAGAACAAAGTGATTCTTATGAAAGAACTACTTTGTTTCAGTTATTAGTTTATGTCAGCTGTCGCTCGGTGGTGTGGTTCACTTACTTTGCTTGAGTCGCGCTACACCTTAAAGCGCTCTACGTCTTGGCGCATTGACTCGGCAGCGCTGCTCATTTCATTTGAGCTATTGCGACTGCTTTCCGCTTGTTGTGCCAAATCGTCTGAGGCATCTTTGATTCCTTGCGTATTACGGCTGATGTCTTCGCTGACCGCGCGTTGCTCTTCCGCAGCACTCGCTATTTGCAGCGCCATATCGTTGATTTCAGTGATTGCCTGAGTGATCTTAGTTAGGCTGCCATGAGCTTGCTCTGCGAAGCCAACGCTGTTCTCTGCTAACTGAGTGCTGGTGGTCATGCTTTCTACGGCATGTTCGGTATTCTTCTGCAGCGTATCAATCATTACGCGGATTTCTTCGGTCGAGCCATGCGTTCTTTGGCTGAGCACTCGGACTTCATCGGCGACAACTGCAAACCCACGACCTTGTTCACCCGCACGAGCGGCTTCAATCGCCGCATTCAATGCCAACAGGTTGGTCTGTTCGGCAATGCCTTGAATGGTGGATAGGATCTGGTTGATGCTTTGAGCATTACTCTCTAATTCACGAATAACATTGGCTGCATCTTCAACCTGAGTTGCAAGGCCTGTAATCGCATCGCGGTTTTGTTGGATAACCTCTTGGCCTTCGTTACAAGCGGTAGCGGATGCCTGAGAAGCGGAGGCGGTTAATTCGGCATGGCTGGCCACTTCAGCTGCGGTGGCGGACATTTCATGAATCGCAGTCGCAATTTGGTTGATGTCGTTTTGTTGATTCTCGACTCGAATCGAAGATTGCGTAGCCAGTTGATTGGCTTTTTCCGCATGGTTGTTTAAGTCGTGACTGTGCTCGATTACGCCCTTAAGCATGCTTTGCATCTGGCTCAAGAACTGGTTCACGAGCTCGGCAAGTTTGCCAATTTCATCCATGCGCTTGATATCAATACGCTGAGTCAGGTCGCCTCTGCCTTGAGCAAGCTGAGTCAGTGCTTCAGACAATGTTTGCAGTGGGTGCAGCAAGCGATTAATCACCATTGTGCTCGCAATCGAAATGACGATGTATAAAATCAAAGAGGTAAGCGTGATAAATTGAATGGCATCGGATACCGCAGAAAATGCCATTTCTTTATCGATCACAATACCCAATGACCAATCGGTATTCGGAACGTTAGCGATGTAGACCATTTTATCGCCTTGACCAGGCCAAGTTAACGTCGTGATCATTTGGTTTTGGAGCAGTTGTGATACTTTGTCGACCGTTAGCTCAGGGTTCAAATTCGTCAGTGGTTTCTGACTCAACTCTTCATCACTGTAGGCGACGATGTTGTTATTACCGTCGACTAAAAAAGCAAAACCGTCATTATCGAGTTTTACATTGAGTACGGTATCAATAATGCTGGTTACGGTTAAGTCTGCCGCGATAACACCCTGTCTTTCACCATTAAATGCTTTAGCGAAACTGATGACAATGCTGCCGTCAAAATCTTGATAAGGTTCGGTAATGATGAGTTCGGATGTCGCGTTTGCATCTTTATACCAAGGGCGGGAGCGTGGGTCGTAGTCTGCTGGCCAATCCTCAGCCTTGTCGCCATAAGCTATACTGCCATCGCTGAATCCTGCATAAACAGACAAGAATTGCCCCGCTTGCTTGGTGATCAATAACTCGCGATCAGAGTTGCTATTGCTTGAAATGGTCGATTCATTGGCAAGCATCATATCACTGCGGATTGATAACCAATCGGCAATGTAGTTCGTCGTACCAACACTCACGTTTTTCACCTGTTGGTTGATCGCGACTTCAGTTTCTTGAGTAAGCTGATTAACAGATATCCAAGCTTGAGCGCCACTTACGACGGCAATAATAACCGCGATAGCGATCTGAATTTTGAACTTAATAGTATGTCTCAAGGTTTATCCCTCCTTCTTGGATAAAAGGCTAATGACAGTGACGCGTTGGATTGCGAACGGATGTGTCTCTGCTAGGTGTCTAGTGTCGTTATATTTAAAGTTCGAAACGTGTTGAAAATCATAATTTAAATATATATATGATTATTTTTAATAAACAGTGAAGTGGAATCACAATTGGTTGCTGCTAAGGTGTTAATTGTTATCAGGATTTATCGTATTAGTTAAAACCTGGTAGCCCGCCAGCTAGCGAGATCACGATTACTAGCTGGACGGAAGGGAGGCATTGACGTGCTAAGTGATAATATACAGCGCGAGGTAGACCATCAGTAAGCCGACAATCCCTAAGATGATACCCATCTTCGCCATATCTTTGCTTTCGATAAGCCCAGTTGAGTAAGCCAGCGAGTTTGGTGGTGTCGATACTGGAAGAATCATCCCGAGCGATGCCGAGAAGGCGACCACAACCAGCAAGCCTTGTAAGCCTCCAATTGCTACTAGGCTTTCCATAGAAGCGCCAATCGCAGCTGCTATCGGCATCAGCAAGTTTGCGGTAGCTGTGTTCGACATGAAATTAGCCATTAGCCAACACACGATAGACAGCGTTAGTACCACTGCAGTCGGCGAGAGCGATTCATAATCAATCGCGTGTGCGAGTGCAGCGGCTAAGCCTGTTTTATCCAAGCCAATCCCAATCGCAATACCACCCGCAACCAGCCACAACACATCCCAGTTAATCAGCTTGAGTTCTTCTTTACCCATGATGCCAGTGAGAGTAAAAACAGCCAGTGGAATGATAGAGACCACATAAGTGTTCATGCCATGCAGTTTGGTGGTCATCCACAATAAGATTGTCGCAGCGAAGGTGACGTAAACCACAATCGCTCGCCAGCTCTTTCTAAATTGTCCATCAAGCTTGAGAACCATATTTCTTTCTTTAGAAGGGAAGAGTTTTTGGAGGAGAAACCAAGCGATGGTGAGTTGGATGATCACAAAGGGTAAGCCCATCATCATCCAGCTAAGAAAGTCGATACTGTTCTCGCCAGTTAGGTATTGCAGTGCGATCGCATTGGGTGGTGTACCTATGGGTGTCGCGATACCACCGGTATTGGCGGCGATTGGAATACACAACACGAGCGCTTTAATCCCCATGTCGCCTTTTGGTGCAGAGGCTACGATAGGACCTAGCAATGCGAGCATCATTACCGTTGTTGCGGTATTTGACATGAACATTGAGAACACGGCGGTGATAAGCATTAAACCCAGCATAATAAAGCGCGGTTCTGTGCCAAATGGTTTGAGCAGCACGCGAGCTAAATTGTTGTCGAGTTCGTATTTGGATGCGGATATCGCAAGAGCAAAGCCACCCATGAAAAGGATGATGATTGGTGACGAAAATGCACCGAAGATGTCGGTATATTTGATTAATTCACCGAGATCGTGTCCTGCTGGTGGGTTTCTAAATAGATGTAAACCCTTGTCGGAAATCATCACCAGTTCAAGCGCAATGATCAGAATTGACGTGGCGAATACTGGAACGGGTTCAAGCACCCACAGTAGAGCTGCTAGTAAGAATATCGCCAACAAGCGGTGTTGAATCAGCGAGAGGTCATCGATAGGTATGGAATCTATTGGCATGAATAACACGCCTAAGGGAATCGCAAAACAAATCAACAGCTTGACCAGAACGCCAATATTGAGTTTAGGCATGTACAAAGACCCCATGAATAAAATATCTTCAAATAGAGTAAGTTATCTGGATTTTTGGTACTTGGAGACGGGTTGTAAAATCGAAAAGTTGTTTAAGGTTTCGACAGTTGTTTTGCTTTTGGTCAATATTTCATCTGGGCAATTAGAGGCAAGAGTGAGAAGCTGCAGGTGGCAGGGCAGGGCAGGGGTTGAGGATTGAGGGTTGAGGTTTGAAAGCTTGGGTTGTTAGAGCTTGAGTAGGAAACGAATTGGTAGAGTTAAGAAAAAGGCGCGTTCTTCTCTGATATAGAAAAAGTAACGCGCCTTGAAAGCTTAATGAATTAACTCTGAGAGTTACGCTTGGTCTGTGTTCTCAGCAGAATCGGCAGCAGCATTATCAGTTGCTTGTGCTTCTTTGCCTGCAATGTGCGCGAAAGGTGTACCAAGAACCGTTTTCTCACCATTCTTCATCGTGTCGTCAAACTTGATCGAATCTTTAGCGAACAGGTTGATAACGGTTGAACCAAGCTTAAAGCGGCCCATCTCTTCGCCTTTCTTCAAGATGATAGCTTTGTCACCTTGTGCAGGGTAATCCCATTTGTAAACCGAGTTACCACGAGGTGGGGTGATGGTACCCGCCCATACTTGCTCGATGCTACCTACGATAGTTGCACCAACCAGCACTTGTGCCATTGGGCCAAACTCAGTATCAAAGATACAAACCACACGCTCGTTACGTGCGAATAGGTTTGGAACGTTCTCTGCCGTTAACGGGTTAACTGAGAACAGGTCTCCGGGAACGTAGATCATCTGACGCAGTGTGCCGTCGCATGGCATGTGCACACGGTGATAATCACTTGGCGACAAGTAAAGCGTTGCGAATTCACCGTCTTTAAACTCATCGGCTAGGTCTGCATCACCACCAAGCAACTCACGTGCTGAGTAGTTATGGTTTTTAGCTTGAATCAGTTGACCATCAGTAATTGGGCCAAACTGACTTACACGTGCATCAGCGGGGTGAACAATCACAGACTCGCCTTCTGCGATAGGGCGCATGCCTTCTTTCAATTCACGCACGAAGAATTCATTGAATGTCTTAAAGTGTTTTGGATCGCTATGCAGCGCTTCATCCATGTTCACTTTGTATTGCTTGATGAACCAGTTGATGATCGCTGTCGTTAAACCGCCCGCTTTAGCAGACGCCAGTTTACCAACTAAACGAGTCAGGCCATGTTGTGGGATCCAGTACTGCAATCCAACTTTAATCTTATCCATTGTATTAATTTTCCGATGCTAATTGTTTTTTGAGACTAATCGTTTTTGATGCTAACTACATTTTCAATGTTATTTATCTTCAAAGAAAGCGAGTTAATGACGGTTTAGGGCGCGAGATGTTACTTAAAATCGCGGCAATTGTCAGTAATCACAGTCATCGTCAGTAAATGCACATGTTTGTTCACAATAATGCGATTATAGATCCGCTTTCTTACTTCGCGAGTACTGACGGTTATCTTTGTTGTCAGCCATTGTTTCAATAATGCGGTGGTAGCTAGCAAAGCGTAAGCGGCTAATTTTTCCGTCTTCAACGGCTTCACGCAGAAGGCATCCTGGGTCGTCATTGTGTTTACAGTCACGGAACTTACAACCACCTAGGTATGGCTTGAATTCAATGAAAGCGTCAGTGACTTCATCGGGTTCTAAATGCCATAGGCCGAATTCACGTACCCCTGGGGAATCGATAAGATCACCACCAGAAGGGAAGTGATACAAACGCGCTGCTGTGGTGGTGTGTTGACCCAGTCCTGAGTTTTCAGAAACTGCACCTTCTTCAATGTCCAGTGTTGGCATCAGTGCATTCACTACGCTGGATTTACCTACGCCAGATTGACCAACGAAAATGTTGATACGATCTTTCAGTTCAGCTTCCAACTCTTTGATGCCGTAACCCGACTCTTTACTCACGAACATGACTTTATAGCCGATTTTCTCGTATATCTTCAGTGTTTCGCGGTATGCGCTAATTTGTTGCTCTGTCAGCAAGTCGACTTTATTGAGTACAACTAAAGGCGCAATATTCACCGTTTCAGAGGCGATCAAGTAGCGGTCGATGATATTAAGTGATAGCTCTGGTAGTACAGCTGAAACGATAACCATTTGGTCTACGTTTGCGGCAACCGGTTTTAGGCCGTCATAGTAGTCAGGACGAGTTAGCATTGACGTTCTAGGCTCAACGGCTTCGACAACACCAGAGATGCCAGCCATTGACTCAAGCCCTGCGCGCCAAGTTACTTTGTCTCCGGAAACTAACGTTTCGATACTACGACGTAAGTTACAACGGTGAACTTCGTTGGTTTCAAGATCTTCGATATCAGCATGTTGACCAAAGCGCGTAATCACGAGTCCGCTTTTTGTTCCGCCAAGCATGTTCTCATCCCACTGGATAGAATCTTCTTTCTTGAGTCGCTTGTTCTGGTTGCTACGTACGCGACGTACCTGACCTTTGGTTAACTTCTTTTTTTTAGCCACAATTTTTCACTTAACACATCTAACTTGATGATTGGGAACTCAAACAGGATGTTGCTACTGCCATATGATTTCGATGGCTCTAAAGCTAGTTTGAGTATAGTTATTTGGGTATAGTACCTCTTTTATACATAAACAAATAGGCGACGCCTTATGTCCTTTAGCGATCAGAACCTTATTTGGGTTGATCTCGAGATGACAGGACTTGATCCTGAAACTCATAAAATCATTGAAATTGCTACTATCGTTACTGATAGTGAGCTTAATATCCTGGCTGAAGGACCTGTTTTGGCTATTCACCAACCTCAGAGTGAATTGGACAAGATGGACGAGTGGTGCACAACGACTCACACCGGCAGTGGCCTAGTGAAACGAATTCAAGACAGTACAGTTTCAGAACAAGATGCCATTCAACAAACGATTGAATTTCTGGAAAA
Organism: Vibrio sp. 10N.286.46.A8; assembly: GCF_041470165.1. NCBI lineage: Bacteria > Pseudomonadati > Pseudomonadota > Gammaproteobacteria > Vibrionales > Vibrionaceae > Vibrio > Vibrio sp. 10N.286.46.A8. The sequence goes on along the minus strand of NZ_JBFRLX010000031.1, from coordinate 609 downwards.
ATGGGTACCAAAAGGTAAGTCACCAATTTGTGGCAACAGCATTGGTCAAGATCGCCGATTCTTATACAAGCACATGCCAGAGCTGGAAGAGTACTTCCACTACCGCTATGTTGATGTTAGCACCCTGAAAGAGCTGACTCGCCGTTGGAAGCCTGAAGTGTTAGATGGTTTTTCTAAGTCGGGAAGCCACCTTGCATTAGACGATATTCGAGAGTCTATTGCTGAGCTGCAGTACTATCGAAAAACAATTATTAACATCTAATCAGATCAAATGTTCACGTTTATCTAACTTTTCAGGGACATAAGAGCTATTTTTTTTGCAAATATGTGTGCTTTTACAGCAGTTGAGTAAAAACTTGCTGATTTTTGCATTAAGGACTTGCATCACAAAAAAATGCTCTTATAATTCGCAGCCCTGAACGGCGAAAGACGTTTTCAGTTTGCGATACTAGCTCAGTTGGTAGAGCGCAACCTTGCCAAGGTTGAGGTCATCGGTTCGAACCCGATGTATCGCTCCAGCTTTATACTTTTAGGAAATAAATTCCTAGAGGGTCTCTTAGAGACAAAGACTCATTGACTTAAACAATGCATTCGGACGCGGGATGGAGC